>DATLZR010000061.1 GCA_035573895.1 Blastocatellia bacterium
TCGGACTGAGCGCTCCTCCTTGCTCCCGTATGAGCAGCAATGCCCGAGTGCTCGCATGGATGAATTCGCGGATCTGCCCAATCCCGGGAGTGGTTTCACTCCATCCAGGCCAGCTCACGGCTGAATATTTTCCCCCCCTCGTCCTAAATCTAAACTCGATTACTGGTCACACCTTTATCGGTTGGGCCGACGACATCGCGTCTAAAGAGCACCAATCCGAATGCTCACGGCGGGCTGCGAATCGCACTCATGTGAGCTGCCAGGGATTCATGCTGAACAACTACCATGTCCCGTATGTCCATGACCCCGTTTTATGAAAAACATAAGGGATTCCTGGTGATTACTCCCATTCGATTGCTCATGATGACGGCTTTCTGCTAAGCTGACGATGGTCATTATTGGAGGGGGTACGGGCGATGTTGTGCTACAAATGTCGGAACGAAATCCCCGTCGTGGGAATTCCCGGGCGATTTGATGAATGTCCTCACTGTCGGGCCGAGATGCACTGCTGCTTGAACTGCCGTTTTTACGATCCCTACAAGCCGAATCAGTGCATGGAGCCCGAAGCTGACTACGTCGCCGATAAGGACCGCGCGAACTTTTGCGAATTCTTTCAGCCGAATACCCTTTCATCGGCCCGCCCCTCCTTGCTCTCTGGTGAAGATGCGCGACGGGCATTCGACAAGCTGTTTGGGGAGTGATGTTAATGATCATCCTTGATGGAAATTCGCTGACACTGGACGATGTGAAGGCCGTTGCCGTTTTGGGCGAACCGGTTTCCCTGGCGCCATCTGCCCGCGAGCGGATGGAGGCATCACGGCGCGTCGTCTCCCGTATTGTCGAAAGCGGGCGCGTCGTCTACGGGGTAAATACGGGGTTTGGAAAACTGGGAACGGTAGTGATTCCTCCGGAGGAGATTCGTCAACTCCAGCTCAATCTGCTGCGCAGCCATTGTGTCGGCGTGGGCGACCGCCTGACGCGAGAGGAGACGCGGGCACTGATGGTAACCCGGGCAAATGTGCTGGCCAAAGGCTATTCGGGCGTCCGTCCTCTGCTGGTGGATACGCTGCTCGCCATGCTCAATGCTGGCGTGCATCCGGTGATTCCTTCCAAAGGATCGGTCGGCGCCAGTGGAGATCTCGCCCCGCTGGCTCACCTGGGCCTGGCCATGATCGGCGAAGGTGAGGTCGAATATGACGGTCGGGTCCTTCCGGCTCGCGATGCCCTCGCTCGCGCGGGCATCGAGCCGATCTCTCTCGAAGCGAAGGAAGGTGTGGCACTCATCAATGGGACGCAAGCAATGGTTGCTGTAGGAAGCCTCTGCCTGCTCCGAGCCAAAGAGTTGGCCAACGTGGCGGATGTCGTCGGCGCGATGTCACTCGAAGCACTGCATGGAACAAATGTCGCTTTCGATGCCCGTATCCACGCGGTTCGGCCATATCCCGGTCAAATCGAAGTTGCCGAGCGGTTGTGGCGATTGACTCAGGACAGTGAGATCATGTCTTCGCATCGAGAGTGTCACCGGGTCCAGGATGCCTATAGCCTCCGCTGCATGCCGCAAATTCATGGAGCTGTGCGTGAGGCACTGCGGCATGTGGAGACGATTCTCGCCACCGAACTCAACAGCGCCACCGATAATCCCCTCGTCTTTGCCGAGACCGGCGAGGTCTTATCGGGAGGAAATTTCCACGGTGAGGTTCTGGCGCTCGCCTTCGATTACCTGGGCATGGCTCTGGCCGAACTCGGAGCCGTTTCCGAGCGACGCATTGAACGTTTGGTGAATCCCGATCTGAGCGAGCTGCCTCCCTTCTTGACCACCCAACCCGGACTGTGTTCCGGAATGATGATGCTGCAAATCCTCGCTGTGTCCCTTTGCGGAGAGAACAAGGTTCTCTCTCATCCCGCCTCAGTGGATTCCCTTCCCACCTCCGGCAACAAGGAAGATCATGTGAGCATGGGAATGACTTCGGCTTGGAAGTTGCGCCAGATCGTTGAAAATGTCGCTCAAATCCTCTCTATTGAGGCCATCTGTGCGGCTCAGGGTCTTGATTTTCTGGAACCGCTTCAGCCAGGCCGTGGTGTCCGCGAAGCCCGCCGGCGAGTCCGAAACTATGTCCCCCGGCTGGAAACCGACCGCGTTCTCTATCCGGATCTGGAGCGGATGCGTCAACACCTGTTCGAGCTGGCTGATCTCTGAGACCATTTTCAAGAAGCCGGGCGATCCCCTCCCGAGCACAGCCACCTGAATTACACCTGGGGGTGGAGCGAGAAATCTCGGAAGGCAGAGTAACCGTTGGTTCCCCGGCACACGGCGCAGGTTGAGAACTGCTGGAAGCGCCCACCGCCAGAGCGGGCTTGCGAACGCTGGAAAGATACGGGCTCCCAGGTGAAGTGTGCTGAAAATGGACGAGATCGAAGCTCAATGCGACAACCTCGCCGGGAGAGCCCGCCTTGCATCAAAGTGGCTTTCAGGTCTGCGAGCGTGGACCTTCGGGTTCACAGTCAGCTGCCGATTCTGAAGGAGCCGACGCTGCCCTCGCACGCCGGAGTATTCCCGGTGGGAGGACCAGCGAGAGAATGACCGAAATAGCCAGAATCGTTCCGATGATCATCAGCGAGAGCCCGATGGGAAACATCCCTCCCCAGAGCCGATTGAGCCAGACCATTTTCATCCCGACAAATACCAGGATCAAGGCCAGCCCGTACTTCACCAGGTGAAACCGGTGGATGACCCCTGCCAGCAGGAAATACATCGCACGCAGTCCGAGGACGGCGCAGACGTTTGAGGTGAAGACAATCAGCGGTTCATCGGTCAACGCGAAGATCGCCGGAACCGAATCCACGGCGAAAATAACATCGGTCATCTCAACGAACAACAGCGTGATGAACAACGGCGTGGCGTGCCAGCGACCACCGATCCGGACAAAGAATCTCTGTCCCTGAAGTTCATTCGTCACTGGAACGTGGCGACGAAAGAACCTCAGAAGCGGATTCCGATCGGGTTCCACCTTCATCTCCGGGGCCAGGAGCATTTTGATCCCGGTGATGATCAGGAACCCGCCGAACAGAACGACCACGAGGTGGTACTGCATGAGTGCTGCGCCCAGAGCGATAAAGATCGCTCGGAAAATGAGCGCCCCGAGAATGCCATAGAAAAGAACCCGATGCTGATACCGATCAGGGATGCCGAAGAACTGGAAAACGACGACGAAGACGAAGATATTGTCAACCGCCAGGGACTTCTCGACCACATATCCGGTGAGGAATTCAAGTGCTGACTGTCGTGCCGCACGGGCGGGATCGAAACCGGGGATGGCTAGCAGCCGCTCATCTTGAGCGAAAGCCTCCAGAGCGTAACGATAGAGCCCGTAATTCACCAGCAGGGCCAGAACCACCCAAATGACGCTCCAGATGGCGGCTTCGCGGAAGGACACAGCATGAGCCGTTCGGTGAAAGATACCGAGATCAATCAAAAGGAGCACAAGAACCAGCGCGGTGAAGACAGCATAAACCCACCAGTACTCGGCGAAAGGAAAGAGCGAAATATCCATGGCGATGTTCTCCTGAAAGGCGCTCGCGTCGTGAGATCACCCAAGGAGGCGAGCCAGCGGACGGGAACCCGCCTGTGGGAGCGCCCTGGCAAGCGGGCTTGAGCACGCCGGAGGCGTGCGCTACCGATCCGCTGGTTTCGCCATCACTATCTGATGCGCAATCCGGCCATGGCCTCGAGCCGGGCGATGCGCTCTTCGGTCGAAGGATGCGTGCTGAATAGTTGAATCAAGCCGCCGCCGGAAAACGGATTGATAATGAAGAGATGGGCCGTCGCCGGTGACCCCGACATCATCGGCACCTTCCGGCTCCAGGCTTCGATCTTGCGTAAGGCGCTGGCCAGAGCCAGGGGATTTCCCGTCAGTCGCGCCCCGGACTCGTCGGCGAGGAATTCCCGCGAGCGCGAAATAGCCATCTGAATGAGTGTGGCGACAATCGGCGCCAGGATCACGCCGAGGAGTCCCGCCACTGGGTGGCTGCCCTCATCGTCATCGGAAGATCGGCCTCCGAAGGCAGCTCCCCACATCGCCAGATTCGCCAGCATGCTCAGGGCTCCGGCAATGGTGGCCGTCACCGTCATAATCAGCGTATCCCGATTCCGGATATGTCCCAGTTCATGAGCCAGCACTCCGGCCAGCTCCTCCCGTGTGAGCAATTGCAGGATGCCTTCGGTCACCGCCACGGCAGCATGCTGGGGATTTCGACCGGTGGCAAACGCATTGGGAGCCTCTTCCGGAATAATGTAGACCCGGGGCATGGGCAACCCGGCCCGCGCTGCCAGGTCTCGCACCACAGCATAAAGCTCCGGCGCTTCGGACTCGGTGACCTCGTGGGCTCCATACATACGCAACACAATCCGATCCGAAAACCAGTAGGCGCCAAAATTCATCACGGCGGCCATCACCAGCGCCACCATCAATCCGCCCTGACCGGCAATGGCATGGCCGATCCATAGAAGCAAAGCGGTGAGCAGAGCCAAAAGCATGACCGTCTTGATCTGGTTCATCGCAGTTCCTCCTTTTTCCCTCACAAAGAAAAAGACCTTTTGCGCTCGGACTGTCGCAAAAGGTCTCGATCCGTCAGCCCCCCGGGCTTTCGCTGGTGAACCGGATCGCTTGTTTTTCTGGCGATCGTGTTGACGGCCTCACCAGACCCACAACGGGGCGATCTACTCCCCTTCTTTGTGAGCGCCTATTCTAGCATCTTCTTTGACCCCGTGACAAGCACCTCCCAAAGGTACCAGGCTACTTTCGCGCTCAATGGGGCGTGTGGGATCGCAGCATGTGGAGTGCCCCAGTCAGTAACCCACTGGGAGCAGCCACTTTCACCGGGTTTCGCCATGCCGAAGGCATGCGGCCCATGATGCGGCGAACGATAACGATCTGGGTGCGAATGCCCACCGGGTGGGCCAATGCTCTCAGTGGAGTGGGGAAATATTCCCACCAGGACGCCACCCCTGATGCCCTCGTAAAGGCTGCGTCTTCGGAAAGAGCCCGGGAATACAACCACTTAGCTCACCTTTAGTTGAGAAACAGCGGTCCACCCGAGCGCGAGGAACCGAATTTGCTTAGTCCGGGGGCAGAGGGGAGTGGATGAAGGCGCGACCAATTCATCGGCGGTTAAACGTGCGGATTGGCGGAGGGCTGTTGGCAGCCCTGCTTGTAGTGGGCATTCCGTTTTTCGTCTTCTTCTATCGCTTTCACCAGGAGCAACTGATCGAAGGCCTGAGGCGGTCCTCCGCCGACGTCAGCCAACTGATTCTGATGAATCTGGAACGGCGCATGGTGGAGGCCCAGCCGCATCTGCTGGATGAAGACGTGCGACAGCTTTCCACCTATGCCGGGATCGAGCGGATCGCCATTCTCAATGCCAGCGGCGAGGTCAAGGTGACGTCGGATCGTGAGCTTGATGGTCGTATTTTCACACTGAGAGATCCCTCCTGTCGCATCTGTCATGACGAACAATCGCCATTGCCCTGGCAGACGACCATCATTGAGGAAAGTCGCCGAGGCCGGGTCTTCCGCAGCCTGATGCTTATTGCCAACCGTCCGGCTTGCTTCGACTGTCATTCGTCGAGCCATCATCTCAACGGCATTCTTCTTGTTGATCTCTCAATGGCCCAAGCGCAAAGCCAGCTTCGGTCGGGGATGCAGAAGATGCTCGGCCTGGCAGCAGTGATGGTGGTGGTCACCATTGGTGTTCTCAGCGGGCTGATCAACCGGCTGGTCGTTCGCCGGATTAACCGTCTCTGGCGCACGATGATGGCGATCCGTCAGGGGAACCTTGGCGAACGCGCCCAGGTGGATGGTCAGGATGAAATCGGCGAACTGGCCGAGAGCTTCAACCGAATGACAGCACGGCTGGCCGAATCCGTGCGGGAGATCGAACACCACAAAGAGTATCTGGAGAGCGTCATCAACAGCATCGAAGATGAAATCGTCGTCGTGGACCGTGACCTCCGCATCGTGACGGCCAATACGGCCTATCTGCTCAAATGCGGCCGGCGGAAACAGGACATCCTGGGACAAGCCTGCTTCCTCGTGTCGCAGGATTCGTCCGTGCCCTGCAACCAGTCGCTCGCCGAACGGTGCCCGGCGCAGGCCACATTCAAGACCGGCCGGGTGAATAAGGTCCTCCACCGGTTTGTTACTTCCGACGGACAGGAGCGATACATCGAGATCTATTGCTATCCCTTGCGGGATGATGCCGGACAGGTCTTCCAGGCCATCGAAGTCAAACGCGACATCACCGAGCGGCGTTTCCTGCAGGCCCACCTGAGTCATTCGGAACGGCTGGCGACGCTCGGCCTTCTCGCCTCGGGGATCTCGCACGAGATTAACAATCCTCTGGCTTCGATCATCGCCTGTACGGAGGGGATTCAACGACGGCTCCTGACTCGGCCTCCTCACGCGGCGGCCATGACGGCCGAGGAATTCCAGGAGTACCTCGAACTGATTCACAAAGAAGCCATGCGGGCCAAGGCGATCACTGATCGCTTGCTCATTCTCTCCCGTCGTTCCCAGTCCCCGACCGATCTCGTGTCGCCCAATCAGTCTCTGTCGGAGACACTCTCTCTGCTCCGCTTCCAGGCGGAGGAGCGAGGAGTTGAGATCATCGAAGAGCTGGATCCGCGCGTCCCTCACATCCGAGCAGACGATCCGGGGTTGCGCCAGGTCTTTCTCAATCTTCTGCTGAATGCGCTGCAAGCCATCGAGGGACCGGGACAAATCCGGGTGCGGACGTCAGCCGAGCCCGAAAGTGTCGTGATTTCTATCGAAGATACCGGTTGCGGGATTGCTCCCGAAGACCTCCCGCGAATCTTCGAGCCGTTCTTCTCCCGGAAGGCTGGACGAGGAGGAACAGGTCTGGGTCTGTTCATCTCCAAAGTTCTGGTCGAGCAAATGGGGGGAACGATCACGGTTCAGAGCCAGCCGGGAGAAGGTTCGTGCTTCGTCATTCGGTTTCCTCTGGAGGATACAACCGATGCGTGAAACTGTAGTGCAAGAGGCGACAGAAAGCACTCCGTTACGTCTGCTCGTCGTTGACGACGAGGAGACGTTTCGCCGGGTCGCCGTGCGAGAGCTGGCGGCAATGGGTTTTGATGTGCGGGGCGTCTCCAGCGGAGAGGAGGCGCTCGATCTGCTCGAGCAACAGGATGCCGATGTTATTCTCCTGGACATCAAGCTGCCGGGAATGGATGGTCTGGAGACACTTCGGGCCATCAAAGAGAGCCGACCGCTCGCGGAAGTGATCATGCTCACGGGCCACGGCACGATCGAGACGGCGATTCGCTCGATTCGCCTGGGAGCCTACGACTACCTGACCAAACCCTGTAAGCTGGAAGAGCTGGAGGCCATCATCCTTAAAGCGGGCGAGAAGAAAGCCCTTCAGCAGGAGAATCGTCTCCTGCGCCAGGAGCTGGCGCGCCGGGACCGCCTCGATGAGTTCATCGGTCGCAGTCAGGCCCTGCGGGAAACCGTGCAGCTCATCGAGAGAGTCGCCGCTACCGATCATACCGTCCTCATCCTCGGTGAAAGCGGTGTGGGCAAGGAACTGGCCGCTCGGGCCATCCATCGCCTCAGCGCCCGCCGCGACAAACCTTTCGTCGTCGTGGACTGCACCTCGCTTCAGGAAGACCTCTTGCAGAGCGAACTCTTCGGTCACGAGAAAGGAGCCTTCACCGGAGCCGTCTCCCTCAAACACGGACTCTTTGAAGTCGCCGATACAGGAACGATCTTCCTCGACGAAGTGGGGGAACTGAGCCTGTCGCTTCAAGCGAAGCTTCTGCGCGTGCTCGAGACCCGGTCGTTTCGTCGTCTGGGTGGAGTGCGAGATATCCCGGTGAATGTTCGTATCATCGCTGCCACCAATCGTGACCTTGAACGCCTGAAAGCCGAAGGACGGTTCCGCGAAGACCTCTACTATCGCCTTCACGTCGTCCCCGTGGTGATCCCTCCACTCCGCGAGCGCCGCGAAGACATCGAACCGCTGGTGCAGTACTTCCTCTCCCGCAACCTGGTTCCTGCGAGAGGCAGAAAACGAATCACGCCCGAGGCCCTTCGGCTTTTGGTTAACTACCACTGGCCGGGAAATGTCCGGGAGCTAAAAAACGTCATCGAGCGAGCCGTCATTCTCGCCGATGGGGACACTATTGATGTCGAACATCTCCCCAGCAATCTCCGCTTTCGGCCTCCCTTCCTTTCGGAGACAACATCCGCCGAGTATCCCTCGCTCGAGGAAGTCGAGCGGATGTACATTGCCCGGCTTCTCAAAGAATTCCAGGGCAATCGCACTCAGGTGGCCCGCGTCCTCAAAATCAGCGAACGAACCCTCTACCGGAAGATCAGGAGATACGGTCTGTGACAGTCGAACAAGCGCCCTCCTCATGCTGCGACCGCTGACCGTTGACGCAAGTCCGAGGACCGGACCCTGACATTTTGTCAGCCCCGCCTGGAACCGAGAAAAACGAATCACTAACGGGCGACCCTCACGATGGGCCTGACATTTTGTCAGTTCCCGACGGGTTTCCAAACGAACGGCTGAGATGGCAACTCACCTTGTTCCACACGCTTACCATCGGGAGTCCCGTGTGGAACGCCGCTTGCTTTTACGCTGGTGGTACGATGAAGACATAGTCGGCAAAAGTAAGGAGTGAACCAGATGAGCACGCGCCGGAGGATGACCATCTTCCTTGGGCTGGCTGGATTGAGCGCCGTCCTCCTGGGAGCCTGTCGCACCGAAGAGCCTCCGGCGACAATTGACTTTCAACCGGGACGATTCACTTCGTCCGAACGTTGCGGCACCTGCCACAGGGACATCTACTCGGCCTGGCGGGGCTCCCGACATGCGGCTTCGGTGGAGGGGGCCATCTTCAAGACATCCTACCAGCAGGCTCTGGAAGCGACTTCGGGACAGGCCAAGAACATCTGCCCCCTCTGTCACGCCCCCACGGTGGTGGTGAGCGGCGACTGGGACCTCACCGAGCCCATCACCCGCGAAGGCATCACCTGTGACTTCTGTCATTCGCTGACGGGAACTGACCTGTCTCAACCGGGGCATCCGTTTCTTCTCGACGTGAGTGATGTCAAGCGAGGCCCCATCCGGGATGCTGTTTCAACCGGACATCGGGTTCTCTTCTCGGAGTTCCATCTCACTTCCGAACAGTGTGCCGGATGTCATGAGTATCGGAACGCTCACGGCGTCGAGCTTTTGACGACCTACAGCGAATGGAAGCGGTATCGGGAGCGAGGGGGCGACAAGACCTGCCAGCAATGCCACATGCCGCAGGTTCTGGCCAATATCGTTGATCCCAAGGTGAAGCGCCTGCAGGGAGCTTTCGTCAATCTCCATTTCATGCCGGGCGGCCATTCCCGCGATCAATTGGTGAAATCGCTCTCGCTGCGGATTGCCGAAGTGGTGAGAACTTCCTCAGGAGTTCGCGTCAAAGTCACGGTGAGCAACGTCGGAGCAGGCCATGCCGTCCCGACCGGCAGTCCCACCCGGAAGATCATCCTTCGCCTGACGGTCACCGGGAGCGAGGGGACGTCAGCTCACGCCGAACGCCTCTATCAACGCGTCGTCGCCGATGAGCGCGGCCAAGAAATCATCATGGACAGCCATCTCTTCACCCACGCCCGCATGATGGTGCGAGACACTCGGCTTCAGCCCGGCGAACAACGCACCGAGGAGTTTTTCTTCCCGGCCCGCTCGATGGAGAACCTGACGGTGACGGCCACGCTCACCTATCTTTATTCACCACACGCTCGCAAAGAAACCGAAACGCGCATCGAATTCGCCAGCGAGAAAAAGGAATTATTGGCCAGGTGGATGCGATAGGTATACAACACGTGTCGGGCAGACTTACGAGGCTGCAACCACGCGAGCTGGCCGGAAAGTCCGCGCCATCTTTTGGGAGGAACGTATGGTACGACACGCCCTCATCATCATCGCCCTTGTCGCATTGGGCCGCATTGGATTTCCCGCTCCGGATCAAAAAGGGGATGTTCGTGCCGGAGCGATTCTTCACAAACAACATTGTCTCCGCTGCCACGGAGAGAAAGGTCGGGGAGACGGTCCGGCCAGTCGCTTGCTCACACCAAAGCCTCACGACTGGTCCGACAAAGAGTATATGGCCAAGTTCTCCGACGATGATCTCTATAAAATGATCGCCAAGGGCGGGCCGGCCGTGGGGAAATCGAAACTGATGACAGCCTTTGAAGGGAAACTCAAAGAAGCCGACATTCGCAATCTCATCGCCTTCATTCGCGCGCAGGCCGCCAAGTGAACGCAACCCGGTGGGGAGAAGCCCCCGCCGAGCGACACGGGCTGTTGCCGGTCGGGCAGCTTCTCCCTCCGCACGAAGGAAAGAGAGGCGGGCATCAGCGACCAAATCCGTAACTGACGAACCTTCTTTTCCGTCATTCGCGCGGTTCGCTGGCGCAGAGGAGGAGGTCATGGATGACAGGACCACGTTGCGACGGAAACTCCTTCATTACCTGATGGGCACCAGTGTGGGAGCAACTCTGGTCGCCATCTTCTATCCGATCCTCAAGTTCATGATCCCCCCGCCAACAAGTGAAGCGACGCAGAACTCGGTGGTGGCCGGAAAAGTCACCGATCTGGTCCCCAATTCGGGAAAGATTTTCAAGTTCGGCAACAAGCCGGGACTCCTCATCCGCACGGCCAGCGGCGAGTTCAAAGCCTTTTCGGCCGTGTGCACGCATCTGGATTGCATCGTCCAGTATCGTCCGGACATGAAGATCATCTGGTGCGCCTGTCACAACGGTCAATACAACTTGAGCGGGCAAAACATCGCCGGCCCTCCGCCGCGCCCGCTGACACAGTATACGGTCAATCTCCGGGGCGATGACATCATCGTCACCAAGGGATAGACGGCCATGAGCACGGAAACTCTGCGGGCCTGGCTCGACGAGCGGATTGGCCTTCAGTATCTCATTGAACTGGCGCGGAAAAAGGACGTTCCGCTTCATCGTCACACCATCTGGTACTACTTCGGCGGCATGACGCTCTTTCTCTTCGTCGTCCAGGTGGTCACCGGCATCTTACTTTTGCTCTATTATCGTCCCAGCGCCGAGAATGCCTTTGAGAGCGTGCAGTTCATCATGACCGATGTGGAGTTCGGCTGGCTCATCCGTTCGATTCATAGCTGGTCGGCAAACCTGATGATCGCCACGCTGATGATCCACATGTTCAGCGCCTATTTCTTGAAAGCCTATCGCCGCCCCCGCGAGTTGACCTGGATGAGCGGTGTTCTCCTTCTCGGTCTGGCACTGGCCTTCGGCTTCAGCGGCTACCTTCTGCCCTGGAACAAACTGGCCTTCTTCGCCACCAAGGTGGGAACTGACATCGCCGGCGATCTCCCCGTGATCGGTCCTTTTCTGTTGCGATTCCTTCGCGGAGGAGACGATGTGACCGGAGCGACGCTGACCCGCTTTTTCGGCTTTCATGTCGCGATCTTGCCAGCGCTGACGACGTTCGTTCTCGCGCTCCATCTCCTTCTCGTTCAGAAGCACGGTATGAGCGTGCCCCCATCGCTCACGTCACACAACCTGCCGAGGATGAAATTCTTCCCCAACTTCTTCCTGCGCGATCTCATCGGCTGGATCCTCGCCGTCGGCGTGCTGGCGGCGCTGGCGGCGCTCTTCCCCTGGCAATTGGGAGAGAAAGCCGATCCCTTCGCTCCCGCGCCGGCAGGGATCAAACCCGAATGGTACTTCCTCTTCATGTTCCAAACGCTGAAGCTGTTGCCCGGAAGGATTCTCTTCATTGAAGGGGAAGTCATCGGCATCCTGGCGTTTGTCATCGGAGGAATCGTCTGGTTGCTCGTTCCTTTCCTCGACCGCCCGGAAGAGAACAGCCGTCGCACCCGCTGGTTCACGTTCGCCGGGATCGTTCTCGTCATCTATATCGCCACTATGACCATTGTGGGATACCTGAGTTGAAGGAGGCTGAAGCGATGATCACAGCCATAGCCCGGGTGACGATTTCGTCAAGCGAGAGCGCTCGCCTTCACCTTCGCCGTTCCCGCAACCCGTCATCGCGGGGGGACGGATGTGGGATCCGAGCGACTCCTGAGGTATCCAGTACTCGCGAGCGGCCCCGGACATGGTTCCGATCGGTCATCATCGGCCTCCTTTGTCTTTGCCCAACGGTCGTATCGGCGCAGAAGAAGGATTCCTGCTGGGAGTGTCACTCGGCTTTAGAGGGACCTCTGCTTGACCCGGTGACCCGGATGAACACCGACATCCACCGCCAGCGGGGGTTCTCTTGCGCCGACTGTCACGGGGGTGATCCGGCAACGGATGATCCGACGGAGTCAATGAATCCCCGCAAGGGGTTCATCGCGCGGCCTGCGCCAAAGGATGTTCCCGCCTTTTGTGGACGCTGCCACAGCAGCGCCGACCTGATGAAGAAATTCAATCCGGCTCTGCGAGTGGATCAGGAGCGGGAATATTTCACCAGCGTTCATGGCAAGCGCCTCCGCGCAGGCGATACGAAAGTAGCCACCTGCATCGCCTGTCACGGGGCTCACGGGGTGCGCAAGATCAACGATCCGCTCTCGCCAGTCTATCCGTTAAATGTGGCGGAAACCTGCGCGAGCTGTCACGCCAAGGCCGATTACATGGCGGGGTATCGCATCGCACACGACCAGTATGACAAGTACAAACGGAGCGTCCATGCTCGAATGCTCTATGAGCAGCAAGACCTCTCGGCTCCCACGTGCAACGATTGTCACGGTAATCACGGAGCGACGCCTCCCGGCGTTACCTCCGTGGCCAACGTGTGCGGTCAATGCCACACCCGCCAATCGAGCCTCTTTCAGAACAGCCCGCACAAGGCGGCTTTCGACGCCCTGCAACTGGCCGAGTGCACCCAGTGCCACGGCAATCACGACGTCCTCTCGCCCCGCGATGACATGCTCGGCGTGACACCACCGGCGGTCTGTATCACCTGCCACCGCGAGGGAGATCGTGGGTATCAGATCGCGGAAAAAATGAGGCAGCGCATCGAAGAGCTGAAGCGACGATTGCACGAGGCCACCGAGATTCTCGACCGGGCCGAACGCGCCGGCATGGAGGTCAGTCGGGCGAAATTTGAGCTGAACGAGACGCGCGATGCCCTCACGCACGCCCGCGTCCTCGTTCATTCGTTTTCGCTCGATGAGCTGGAATCGGTCATCGGCCCCGGCCTCCAGCAAGCCGACCGCGTCTATCGAGCCGGACAAGCGGCGCTCGCCGAACTGAGCTTCCGCCGGAAGGGCCTGGGTGTGTCGCTCTTTTTCATCCTCTTTCTCGCCCTTCTCGTTTACCTCAAGATCCGGGACCTCGAAGGACGCTAGCGCGACTCCCCTTCGGCGAGAAGAGGCGATGGGATAGAGCGCCGGCCGTCTCCCCCTTTTCAGCCTTCGACAAAATTCAACCCTGGTCTTCCCCCTCCTGTGCGTCATCGGAGACTTGATGCTCCGTGTGATGTCCTTCACGGCATCATGAGGAATCCTGAAAAAGGAGAGTTCGCGCAGAAGGGCCGTCGGCCTTGACCAGCCGAAGCGAACATGTTAAAGAGTGCGGCGGCATACGGGGCGAATCATCATGGCGCGATGGAATCAACGACTCCCGGGGAACGCCGACGGAGACTTCTTCGTGGATGCCACCTGCATTGATTGCGATCAATGTCGGCAAATTGCTCCCACCGTCTTTCGCGCGCACGGGGATTACTCCATCGTTTATCATCAACCAGAAACCGAAGCCGAGCGGCAGCGGGCGCTCATGGCTCTGGTCACCTGTCCCACGGCATCCATCGGTACGATGACCAAGCAAGACATAAGGGGCGCCGTAGCTGCCTTTCCCGAACGCATCGAGGGGGACGTGTACTTCTGCGGATTTGCTTCGGAGAAATCGTTCGGGGCGTCGAGCTACCTCATCGTGCGCCCCGAAGGAAACGTGCTGGTGGATTCGCCGCGATTCGCTACTCCTCTGGTGCGCCGGATCGAGGCGATGGGTGGCGTCGCCCTCATGTTCCTCACGCATCGTGACGATGTGGCCGATCATGAGAAATTCCACCGACACTTCGGCTGTCAGCGGATTCTGCACGAGGCCGATGTGACCCGCGCGACAGCGGGCGTTGAGATGAAAATCAGCGGGCGGGATCCCGTGCGACTGGCCGAAGATTTGCTCATCATCCCCACGCCCGGTCATACGCGCGGGCATCAGGTGCTCCTTTACCGGGATCGGTTCCTCTTCACTGGCGACCACCTCTGGGGGAGCGAAGAGGGAGAGGTGGTAGCGTCTCGTCGTGTGTGCTGGTATTCGTGGAACGAGCAGGTGCGCTCCATCAAGCGACTCGTGGGCCTTCCTTTCGAGTGGATATTGCCGGGTCATGGGCGTCGCCTTCACGCTCCGGCTCAACGGATGCAACATCTGCTCAGGATGTACCTCCGGCGTCTCGGCGAGGGACGATGACGATCTCAGCCGTATTGAGTGGCTCTGTGAGTAACGATCTCGCTCAGCGCAAAGACGCGCGGGGTAGAAGCGCGGAATCCCTTCCTCGGAGACAGCGGGCAGTTCATATTTTCACACGCCCTGTCGTCCGTGGCATCACTTCCGAAACGGAGAGCCGGCATCGGTGTGCGCGCAGATCAACGGTCGAGGTGAATGGATGAAAGCCACAGCCTGGATGCGGGAGATTTCGACCGACCAACGGCGAGCGCTCGTTGCTGCGGCGCTCGGATGGATGCTCGACAGCATGGATGTCATGCTCTATGCGATGGTGCTTGCGCATCTCATGCGCGACCTCAAAATGAGCACGGCCACAGCCGGATTGCTCGGATCGCTCACGTTGCTGGCTTCGGCTGTGGGTGGCGTCCTTTTCGGCATTCTCGCTGACCGCGTGGGCCGAACTCGGGCGCTCATGGCCAGCATCCTCGTCTATTCGATCTTTACGGCGGCCTGCGGTGTCGCACAGACTATTGGCCAGCTTGCGCTTTTTCGCGTCCTGCTTGGCCTGGGAATGGGAGGTGAATGGGCGACCGGTGCCGCCCTTGTGGCCGAAACGTGGCCTCCGGAACATCGGGGCAAAGCGCTCGGACTCATGCAAAGTTCCTGGGCCATTGGCTACGCTCTGGCGGCCGGGATCACGGCGCTTGTTCTCCCCCGGTTTGGCTGGCGGGCGGTCTTTTTCGTCGGCATTGCTCCGGCACTGGTGACCGTGTGGATTCGGCATTCGCTCCGCGAGCCCGACATCTGGCAACGCAGCCGCCATACTCGGACATCTTCGCGCCCATCGCTGATGGAAATCTTTCGCTATCCTCTGCGCCGCCACACGCTCACGACGACGCTCATGAATGCCAGTTCGATGTTTGCCTGGTGGGGACTCTTCACCTGGATTCCTCCGTTTCTTGCTCTCCCGCCGGAGAAAGGCGGAGCCGGATTGAGCATTGTTCAAACCTCCACGTGGGTCATCCTCATGCAGGCGGGGATGTGGGTCGGCTACGTTACCTTCGGCTTCATCAGCGACTCCATCGGGAGAAAACCCACTTATATCGCCTACCTGTTGGCCGCTGCTTTGCTCGTTCCCCTCTATGGAATGACGCGACATCCAACGGTGCTGCTTCTGCTCGGACCGCTGGTGGCGTTTTTTGGCACCGGGTATTTCAGCGGATTCGGAGCGATCACGGCTGAACTTTTTCCCACCTCGATTCGAGCGACAGCCCAAGGATTCACCTACAACATCGGTCGAGGAGCCAGCGCCCTGGCTCCCTTCACCATTGGTTCGTATGCCGAGACGCACGGGCTGGGGCTGGCCTTTATGATCACTGCCGCCGCCTATCTCCTGGCAGCCCTCATCGCCTTCGCCCTCCCGGAAACCAAAGGGAAGGCGCTCGACTAAACCGGATGTGCCAGCCTCCGAGAGCAAATGACCCAGCCGTCCGCACAAATACCCACTTCTCCGGTCATCACAGGCGGTGGCAATTTCCGAACGTGCCCGACGGAATTTCGGTTAGCCGAAATCCGCTCCAGCCATCATGTTCGGTTCTCACTCCGACAGTCGCGCACTCCTCGCGCTCGCGCCTGGATGAGGTGCTGGGGATTTTCCGCCTCTTCCTCAGTCTCGCTCCGGCGCTGAGTCTGGTCTCTTACGATCCCGGCGATCCCTCCTGGAACACGGCGACGAGCAAAACCAGCGCCAGTAACTGGATCGGCATCATCGAAGCTCACTGGGCCGACCTTTCTTAGAGCGATTTTCACCTGCCTGTACCCCGGGAGCGCCCGCATCCTTCGGGCAGAGGCAGGCAAGAAGCGTGTACTTCCAGAGTAAACTCAGTTGCAATTGCCCTACGCTGGGGCTGCCAACAACTCGGTCGGTTAGGCGTAGTTGACGTGATATTGATCAGCTCGCTTGCTCAGACCGTGGTATGGCCGACGCACGAACTCCCCACTCGAGACTCACGCAGTTACCCCCAACACTGCGCGATGATTTCGGCGTAGTTTCGCATACCGAGCCCCGAGAGTTACACAGTTACTCCCCAACACCCTTTGTGTGAAGGGGAGCAGTCCTCAGGTACGCGACAGTGACATCCTGTCGGATTGTCGGAAGTTCCAGGCGGCAGACTGCCCCTGACAGGGAAGAACGCCACCGAGAATGAGCACTCCCCTGACGAGATAATTTTTCTCTAGATGGTATGATTAGAAGCCCCATCTTTCACCGAAAAGACGGGGATCAACTCCTGACGCGAAAGTGTCGGTGCCAATTGGGATCCCCTCATGTTCGCCTTCCTTACTGAGGGGAGAGGTTAACCCCATGTGGAGGAGACCTTTAAGAACTCCAGTTCCACATCCATACGCCCCGGCGTACGCCGTGCGCCCCCAGCAATGTGCTAAAGATTTCCTGAGCTGTGTAATCGCTTGAAAGCCTGAAGACCAAGCTTACTATCCCGATGAAACGCTTCAAGGCAAGACCAATGGAGTAAAAATCTTTCACGGAACCGATCTCTTTGGCGCAGAAGCTGACGGGGGGTCATGAGAGGCATCCATTGTGGAACGGGTGATGATTCTGCAGGTGGGGATGGTGTGAGAGGGTCCATTCCAAACCAAGCAGCAGCGCGGTCAGGGGATTAGTCTCAATCAGTGGGAGGAGCCGGCTGAACGAGGAGAGCCGGGCAGAGGTAACGGTTATTGAATCGGGGGGCTGGAGGCGATAGTGAGGCGACTGAAGCAGTCTTGGAGGACGTCAGCAGCAACCCAATCTCGGCTTCAGGCGAACTGAAACACTGACGATGACTCAGCTAAAGACCATTTTGTGCTCGACTAGAAGTCATCCCCAGAAGGGGTTGAGAGACAAGAGGGAGTGAATATGACGCGGAAGAAGAATCCGGCGGCATGGTGCAGGAAGAGATCTATTACTGTCTGGCGAAGTAACGCGACAGCGGGCTTTGATGACCTGAGATGCTTCGAAGGCTCTCAATTCATATGGATTAGGAGTGCTGTGAAGAGAACTCCCCGTGATACAGCTTCACGAGGACTGTCCATCGGCAGCTCAAAGAACGGACCGGAGGTGGCCTCCGGGTTGATCTCGGGCGGGCGTCTCTGAACCCACTTGCTGACCACCACGCGCTGCGCTCTCGATGAGGGCTTCAACGGGGGACGGTCCATCCAAGCAAGGGGATCGCCGGTGGCGAAGAGTCACGTTGGCAGGGGAATACAGCTTATGATCTTGACCGATGGCGTGGGGAGTCGGCTGGCAGTGCAGCTGGAGAAGGCTTGCTCGCTGGAGGTCACGGGCTCGACCTGACGCGCGCCACTGGGCGCCTTCGCGCAACTCGCAAGCGAGGCCAAGCTCCAGCCGGGGATCCGTGATGACAGCAACAGTGTCTGCGCCCTTGCGCGAGGCAGGCAACCGATTCTTGCCGCCCCGATGCGCCAGCTCGGGCGCCAACCATCAAAACAGTCGAAAGTGGTGACGGTATAAAGTCAGGGAATCATTGAACGGAAGCCAAATTAGCGGCAGAATGTTTGCCAGCCAGTCAATGACCTCTCAACGGTCGGGCGTTATCTCCTGCATAGATCCATGTGCCCTTCATTCTTGCCTGAGGAAATCTCCATGCACCACCTCGATCTGAAGCGCCTGTTCAGATCGAGGTGGTGCACCGGACTTAATATCTACCACCTAAGGCAAACAGGATCTTGAAGAAGACGTCGGTGTTGTCCTGCGTTCCCGTGAATAGAAAGTCGCCAGGGCCAAACGCTGACAAGGGAATATCTGAGGCCGTGTGCACCCCATTTGTTTGCCTCTGGACGCCCGACAGGCCTGATACACCACTTTCGATCTGGCCGGTGACCAGATACCCCTTGGGATCACGCGTTGAGTTCGCCACGGCTACTCCGCTGACGATGACTGCAGGCTCCAGAGGAATGGGATTGGAGAGATAATCTTCATTGCGATCCACATTGGCCCCATAACCGATGATCAACTTTTTCTCTGGGTCAGGATTGTCCGGATACCCGTCGTTGTTGGCATCCACATAGTTGGGGTAGTCCCGGTAAGCCTGCGGATAGTCGCGCGCGGCATTGGGATCCATTCCCAACAGAGGTCGCAAGGCCGGATTGCCCACGCCGTTAAGGCTGACACCCCCACACTCATGGTCGGCGGTAACGATCACGAGCGTGTTACCGTCTTGGGCAGCAAACTCTAGGGCGACCCCTACAGCTTTATCAAACTCGATCGTATCCCAGATCCACCGCTCACTGTCCTGCGGGTGAGCTTGCTTATCAATTGAGGCACCTTCCACCATCAATACAAAGCCGTTGGGGTTTTTGTTCAGGACGGTGATTGCTGCTCGCGTCATCTCGTCCAGCATAGGCTGTTTGGGGAACGCGGCCACTACGCTGGGATCGCCGTAGCCGAGTTTGTCGAACGCCACGTTCATATTCCCCAAGTGGAAAAGACCCAGCAGTTTCGTGGCCGAGGCTGCTTGCGCTGCCAGCTCCTCTCGATCTTTCACGTACGTCCAGCCATCGTTGATGAAATCTCGGAGCAAATTGCGTTCCGGATCAACGCGGTCGGGATTGTCAGTGGATGCCGAACGCCGAGAACCGGGTGTACCCGCTGGCAGAAACCACTGGGCGCCACCTCCCATGAGCACAGTCAGGCCCGTATTGTTCCGCTCGTCAAAATACTGATCGCAGATCCCCGTCCCTGCTCGTCGGTCGGAGGTGTGGACAGCGAAGGCGGCCGGAGTTGCATCCGACACGTCGGCAGTGGTGACCAAACCTAGACTCTTGCCAAAAAAGCGGTGCAGATACTCGGCCAGATGTTCTTTGCGCGGATTGTCGAAGGCGTGGGCTGTGTTGTCCGGGAAAACCCCCTCCTGATTGTTGGCCGCCTTATTGCCGGTGGAATAAGCGTCGGCCCCAGGAGAAGAGTCTGTGACCAAAGCATTCAGCGATGAGGTCATGACCAGTCCGGTCACAGGCATCTTATCCATATTCAGCAACCCATTGGCCTTGCCCTCTGTCACCCCCTTGGAGACGATGCGGGCGGCCGTACGGTGCGCAATACCCATGCCATCCCCAATCATGATGATCACGTTCCGCACAGCAGGCTTCCGACCACGGAAATCCACGACGTCGAAGAAGACTTTCTCCGTGGTCGAACCGCTACTATCGGTTACTGTGGCGCTGATTTCGGCGTTCTCCATCGGGTTCGGGAACGAGAGACCACGCAGTGTGACAGAGTTGCTGGCCGGATCGAAGACGGCGCGACCCGGAAAGAGCGTGTTGACATCTATGCCATTGATCGTAATGCGGAAGGAAGCAGCGCTCAGCGTCCCCGTGACGTCACTGGCCTCCACCCGCAAATCAAATCGCTGATTGATGATCCACTTGGCCCGGTTCGGGGGCATGATACGAACTTTGGGTGCCGCCAGGGCATCAGTGGCGAGTAGCATGCCCAGAGCGGCCAACGTAGCTACAAGCGTCTTGCGTGCATTCATCATAGTGGCCTCCTTGAGTTTGATTTTCGATAAGTGAGGTGAAACTTCTTCGGGACGTTTATTGATCGCCTCCTCGGCTTATTGAGAAGGTCTTGCCTCGCAGGGGATGGCTTGACCTCTTTCCCAGCCGGGGCGCTATCGGTAGTGAGAGACCGCACCGTCAAACGAATGAGTGACACCGTACCATCAGCCTCCTCTCGATTGCCCAGGGAGAGAATGCCGATCACAGTGATAGGGCCCGAGATATACCTCAAAGGCGAACCAGGCTTAGCGCTGACGATGTTCACCCGCACTACATCGTAAGGCAGCATTGTCACCCCACCGCAATCAGGGCACAGCTTTAGCGGACGTGCCGCGAGGAAGAAGTGATCAGGACTCATGTGCTCCTGCTGCACCATATAGCCGATCAGTCGCACCGGCTTGCCATCCAAAGCTCTCAGCTTCGGCGAGAACTCCAGCCCCTCGACGGAGACTTTGCTGAAGAACTCGTGAAACTGAATAGTCTCTGGAGGCGTAGGATAAGAGCTTGTCTGAGCCCACGCGCCTCCAAGCAGATTGATGAGCACCGTGACGCAACCAATTATCGGCCATGCGTTGTGACGACTTGAAGTCATACCGTTCTCCCCCCTCGAGTCCCAGAACTACGATCCGTCGCTGTTCTCATCATCGCCTCAATGCGAGCACGCATTATATGCCCTCCATGTGACGCGAAAATTAAAGCATCGTTAAGGGTGTTTAAATTGTGATCGCCTGATCGCTTGAGTCTGAACGAACCAGCCTTTCCCCGAGCGAACCTCAAAGACTCCTATCCGTGAAGTTCGAGCAGATGCTGACAGGGATTATGTGAGGAGCAATCCCTCCGGCAGGGAGATGGACGATCGTGACGGACTCGGCTCGCCCTTGCGCCTGATCGCGCGCCCCGACGAAAAACCGATCAGCAATGGCTGTCAGCGATTGTTGACCACGGCGAATGCGTTTGACTACGCCATCATTCGAATCGGAGCCCTACAGTCAGGGGTCGCGGTGCAGTCTGGAGACAGCTCCGAACTGATGGAGCTAACGGTGGCCGCTCCCCTGCTGATGCTTATCCCAATGCCGAATCGAGATCCTGCATTTTCGTCCTGTTACCGGTACGCCCCATCGTGCTTCCTGTCAGCGGCCGCGCGAATCGGAGATTGGCAGCGCCTCTGCTCTTGAGTGTGGCACCCCGAAAAAGGTCGTGAGCCCATCACCCGGGAGTTGGAGGCGTGAATTCGGTCGGATCCCTTCTTCAGGGACTCGCTTTCCTCTGAGACTCAGACCCGGAGGCCACCGTCTCGACACATCGGATTTGATCTCGGCCGTCAGTCCTCCGCGGACGTGAGCTGCGAGGTCAACAGCCAAGGAGATCGGCCAACTCTGTCAAATCGCGGACCTCGCAGATTGGCATCGGTCCGCCATGACTGACGCGTTCACCTTTACGATTGATCCACACGACCGGGATGCCCAGTCGGGCGGCGGGCATGACGTCGTGGAAGTAACTTTGTGCCGCGTGCAACAACTTCTTTGTTCCCGCACGGGCCATGGCCTCACGAAAGTGTGCGGGCGCGGGCTTATATGATTTAACCTGCGCAGCCGTCACAATCAGATCAAACGTGACGGTGAAGTGTCGTCGGGTGGCCTCCAGTAAGTCATCATCCACGTTGGAGAGAATGCCTAAGGAGAACCTGCCGGCCAACCTCTGCAGGGCGGGGTTCGTGTCGGCAAAGGGTTGCCATTCGGGAAGGCTCCGGGCGAGGAAGCTCGCGCGGTCAAGATCAATGTCCCACCCTAACCGCGCGGCCACTCGTTGTGCCGTCAGCGTCAGCACATCGCGGTAGGGTCGGTATGGCCCCGCTTCGACTGCTGGCTCCTCGATCATATAGGCGGCGATAATGTCGCGGGCATTGAGCGTGCGCCCGGCCCGAGCCGCTTCCGCTTGAAATGCGGCCACAATGCCGCGCTCCCAATCGATGAGGGTACCGTAGCAATCAAAGGTGATGATGTCGAAGGCGGGGAGGCGCATCATCCTTACCTCACTCAGCCTCTCCGATACACGTAAAAGCCTCAGCATGAGGCCAGAAAGCTGTCCCTATGGCGTCAACTGTGTCCTGGACGAACGCGGTCATATAGCCCGTGGCACTCGTCTTTCGCGTGCTGTTATTCAAAACCCATACAGCTCATCGGAGATCAGGGGCTCCAGCCCGAGGGGATGATTGCACTCTCTCCGGCACCAGAAGACGCCACTATTAGGAATTAAGGTCTGGACCGTCCAGCGCATACTCATCTTATATCATCGCAAGGGCAGGCTGTGGTCTGACCAACAACTTCAGAAATCTTGTCGTCCCCGGACCTGCGCTGCCCGCTGGGAGGACGAGCGCCTGTCCAACAACGTCCGAAGCTGTTCCGCGATCTGTCGAGCAAACCGGTATCATACGGACAGCGGTCGCCCTCGACCCGAGTCGCTGATTTCAACGAGCGCCTCAGGATACGGCTCGAAGAAAGTTTGCTCCATGAGATACGTGTTCTCAAACCGGACGACCCAGGCGCGCAAGATGCTGACGACAGCGCTCAGAGGGATCTTTCCCTGACGGTACATCTGAAGGGACTGAAGGAAGAAGGCCTTTTCCTTGCCCGACAGCTTGTCGGAGAAGTACCCCAAGCCATGCTGGAGGACGTTGATAATGGAGGGAGTCCTGGCCGGACGCGCCAACGCGGCCTGGAAGTGCGTACGATATTGTTCGATGACGTCGGCGATGGGCTTCCTTTCCGGATTGGCCACGATGCGACCAAGGTTTCGGAGTTCTTTCTGACTGTAAGCCATCAGGAGGAATTTGTTGGCCGTGTGAAAGCGAATGAGCGCCTTCATCGAAGGCGAGGTGGCGACCGATCGGAGACTCGCCAGCGCAAACAGCTTGGTCAAAAAATGCTCCCGGATTTTGAAATTCGTCAGCCGACCCTCATCCTCGATAGCCACACCGGGAAACCTTTCTAGCACGGCGCGCGCGAAGAAGCCGGATGTCAGCTTAGTGGCGGCGCCCTTCTGGACGCCAAGGTATGCCCTGACATCTTTGATCCCACACGACGGCGAGCGACTCTTCAGAATGAACCCATCAACGGCGTCTAGCGAAGCGAGAAACCGTTGGGCGAAGCGTTGCATCCGATCCGACAGATCTAAGTTGGTGGCTGGTTGAATCAGCCGCTGCTGACCCTTGACGACGATAATGCGTACCGGCTCACGGGGCACGCCCAGGCCGATTTCCATTTCGGGGCAAACGGGTATGAGTGTGACATAGGGCGCAAGTTGTTTGACGAAGCTGTTGGGTATGACCTGCCCGTCGAACCGGCAGGGTTGAAGTTCAAGGCACTGACTCAGCACCACAACAGGTTTGGCGAAGTCTCTCATCTTTCCCTTCTCGAGGAATACCCCAGGAGCGTACGCCTCCAGCGTGCTCGTTGAGCTAGCCCCACACGGGCGCTCCCGGATTTTCCTCGTTCGTGGCCAACATCCGGTTCATGAGTGATGCCAGTGACGTTCCCGGGGTGCGCAGGTCTCCCGCCTGCTTCTTCTTCAACGAGCGCGGGCCGGAAGCCCGTGCTCCCATGTCTTCATCTTCATGGATTGCACTCGCACATGGATGATTCCCTGGATGAAACTGCCGGCTCGCCTGAGCGAGCAGCAGCGCCGCGAATGGGGCTGATTCCTTCTAGCACCTCCCTTCTTCAAGTCCAGTGCGCGGTCATTGAGAGTCGAGGCTCCGTTAACCCGCAAAATCAACCGCAATGCGCCGATTAAGAATCCTACCCCTTTCCACCGTCAATGGAATCGCACATTATCAAGCCCGTCCAAGCAAGTCAAGCTGGAGGCGCTCGCTGAGTAAATCAGCAAAGGTTTGGAGGACGCACCCATGTGT
Organism: Blastocatellia bacterium; assembly: GCA_035573895.1. Taxonomy (NCBI): domain Bacteria; kingdom Pseudomonadati; phylum Acidobacteriota; class Blastocatellia; species Blastocatellia bacterium. The sequence continues at coordinate 23,989 of DATLZR010000061.1, forward strand.
TGGGTGGGCCGTCTAGGCCACCTCAGTGCCAAACAAGGAGAGCGCCACCAAATCGGCCAAGCCTCGTCAACTGCGCTTAAGCGCCCGTCCCCTGATCGTTCATCGAGGCTCTCGTACATTTTTCGTCAAGCAGGAGGCCCGTTCCTTCAATCCGTTGCGCGAGTCAGGACATCTTCAGCTTGGAAGCGAAAATCTTCCGTTTTTTTCCGCAGTGAGGATCCGAAGCCACCGCCGGGCCCGAGCACCCCAGGCGCTGTGCGTCGCATGCCTGGTACCACGCGTTCTGGGCAACGCCGGCTAATCTCTGTCCTTGCGTGGCCGCGTGACTGGCTGCTTCCGTCTGCATCCGGCGCAGTTTCCCGTCTCTGCTCGGTTAACCGCCCGTGCTCAATCTCACCGTCGCGTGGGTAGACGGAGGGGATCACCCTGGCATACGAGCACTGGTGAACCCAACGGACTGGCATGCATAAATGCCTAACGCATCTGTCCTCGAGATGTATGGCCAAAGACAGGAGAGGAACTGTCAGATAAACGCTTCTGTGCGTGACTGACCGGTACGCCCTGTCAGATCTCGCAGAGGTGCCTGATCCTGAGGGACCTTGTTCCGAAGGTAGAAATGACGTCTCGGTCTCAGGTATAATCACTGCCCTTATGAATGAGTCTGCCATGTGTTGCATGATCCTCCTGCATTGCCCAACCGCTGGCGGACCGTCAAAACACAGGCTATCCATTACAAGGGAGGTTCGCTATGATTAACCGAGCACTCGTAGAATGGATCGAGGAGGTAGCGAAACTGACTACGCCCGAGCGCATTCACTGGTGCGACGGATCGGAGGCGGAAAATGAAGACCTCATCCGGCTCATGTGTAACGACGGCACACTCATCCCGCTGAATCAGCAGAAATACCCCAACTGTTATCTTCATCGCAGCCACCCAAACGATGTCGCTCGCACCGAGCACCTCACCTTCATCTGCACGCCGAACCGTGACGACGCCGGTCCGACCAATAACTGGATGTCGCCCGAAGAGACGCGCGACCGTGTGGGTCGGCTCTACATGGGGTGCATGAAAGGGCGAACGATGTACGTTATTCCTTATCTCATGGGTCCGCCGGGATCACCTTTCAGTGAGGTCGGCGTGGAAGTCACCGACAGTCCTTACGTCGTGGCCAACATGCGGATCATGACGCGTATGGGAAAAGTCGCGTTAGAGCATCTTGGCCCGTCCGACCATTTTGTCCGAGGGCTCCACTCGCTCGGCGATTTGAGCCCGGAACGACGCTACATCTGCCACTTTCCCGAAGAGCGAATGATCTGGAGCATCGGGTCGGGATACGGAGGCAATGCGCTGCTCGGCAAAAAATGTCACTCGCTGCGGATCGCCAGCGTTGAAGCGCGGGACGAAGGCTGGCTGGCTGAGCACATGCTGATTGTGGGAATCGAAGACCCTGAGGGAAACGTCACCTATATCGCCGGCGCATTTCCCAGTGCCTGCGGCAAGACCAATCTGGCGATGCTCATTCCGCCCGAGGCGATGAAAGGTTACAAGGTGTGGACCGTCGGCGATGACATCGCCTGGATGCGGATTGGCCCCGACGGTCGGCTATGGGCCATCAATCCGGAGAGCGGATTTTTCGGCGTCGCTCCGGGAACGAGCTGGAAGACCAATCCAAACGCAATGGTGGCGCTGTCGCGCAATTCGATCTTCACCAACGTGGCACTCACCATGGAGGGAACGCCGTGGTGGGAAGGAATGGGCGAGCCTCCAGCAGAAGCCTATGACTGGCAGGGTCGGCTCTGGCGGCCCGGCAGTAAGGAAAAGGCCGCCCATCCGAATGCACGTTACACGGCTCCGGCGCGTCAGTGCCCTTCGATCTCGCCATACTGGGAGGATCCTCACGGCGTGCCGATCTCGGCGATAATTTTTGGCGGACGTCGGGCGCGCGTGGCCCCTTTGGTCTACGAGGCTTTCAGTTGGCAGCATGGCGTCTTCGTCGGTGCCAGCATGGCCTCGGAAACCACCGCTGCGGCCACCGGCGCAGTCGGCGTCGTCCGACGCGATCCGATGGCCATGCTTCCATTTTGCGGCTACAACATGGCTGATTATTTTCGTCACTGGCTGGAAATCGGTGCGCGCTGCCCGCACCCGCCGAAAATTTTTCACGTCAACTGGTTCCGGACCGACGACGAGGGGAATTTTCTCTGGCCAGGATTTGGCGAGAATCTGCGCGTGCTCAAGTGGATCGTGGATCGCGTCAACGGGCGAAGTGAAGCCACTGAGACGCCGATCGGATTAGTCCCTGCGCCGACGGCTCTGGACCTGGAAGGACTTGCCCTGTCGGCGGAAACGCTGCACCAGCTCCTGCAGGTGGATCGCGGTGCCTGGCGAGAAGAAGCCGATGCCATTGCCGCCTTTTTCCGCCAGTTCGGTGACCGCTTGCCAGAACCCCTGTGGGAGGAGCACCGCCAGCTCCTTGCGCGCCTCGGCTAGGATATCGAGGTCTGCCGATGGGTAGAGCGTCAACCATCTTCGCCCTGTGTATTCACAGCGGCGCCTGCATGATGTGGCGCTACACACGGTGTCCTCCCCCCGAGGCCGTCGGTACGAAATGGAGCGATACACCCGGAATCACACCTTGACAGTAATCAAGGTGAGGGTGAACAGGCGAAGAACTCATTGCGCAAAAAGCAGAGCAAGGGCGGGCCGATTGCCCGTTGTCGCCAGAACCAACCATAAGCTACGCCGAAGAAGGAGAACTCATCGGTTGGATATCGGCAAGCTAAAGCACTTGTGGTTTGGACATCTCACGGAGTTCAATCTTATGACGTTGACTGCCGCCAAGGGCGTAAGGCAAGCCGGACTTGACATTTCGCTCCATTATTCCGAAAATAGGCGAGAAACGTGCATGAATAATCAGAGTTTGCTCAAAAATGTGAGTAGATACTTCGAAATCGCTCAGAAAGCGGCAGTCAGCGGATCTTTGCCACAGGAGAACGGACGATGGCCTTACTGGACTGGTTGGTGATTGCCGCTTACTTTGGTGTCGTTCTGGGGCTGGCCTGGTGGGTGATCCGCCGGGGTCGAGAGACGGCCGATGACTACTTTCTGGCCAGCCGGAATTTGAGCTGGTTCATCATCGGGGCTTCGATCTTTGCGTCAAACATCGGATCGGAGCATCTGGTCGGGCTCGCCGGAGCGGGAGCGACAAGCGGTGTGGCGCTGGCCCACTATGAGCTTCATGCCTGGTGTTTGCTCGTGCTGGCCTGGGTGTTGGTTCCGTTTTATATTCGCTCGCGCGTCTTCACCATGCCGGAGTTTCTGGAGAAACGGTTCTCACCGACGGCTCGATGGGTGCTTTCGATCATCTCACTCGTCGCGTATGTTCTCACCAAGATCGCCGTGGGCATTTTTGCCGGTGGAGTTGTCTTCAGCACGTTGTTGCCGGAGATAGAACTCCGCCTGGGCGGATGGACGTTCAACAGTTTCTGGGTGGGATCGTTTTTGGTCGTGATTCTGACGGGCATTTACACAGTGCTGGGTGGATTGCGAGCCGTCGCCTATACCGAAGCGTTACAAACGATCATATTCGTTGCGGGGTCGGCAACGTTGACCATATTTGGATTGATGAAACTCGGTGGCTGGTCGGAATTGCGGGCGGCGCTCGATCCCGACCTGTTCAACCTGTGGAAGCCGCTGGTTCCGCCGGGAGTGGAGGCGACCTGGGAACCGGTGAAGGAGCCGGGACGGATGGCCTGGTATTTCAACGATAATTTCCCTTGGGTGGGGATGCTCTTCTGTGCCCCGATTATCGGATTGTGGTACTGGTGCACGGATCAATACATCGTGCAGCGGGCGCTCGGTGCCCCGAATGAACGGGAAGCACGGCGCGGTAGCATCTGCGCGGCTTTTTTGAAGTTGCTGCCGGTGTTCATCTTCATTATTCCCGGCATGATCTGGCTGGCGCTGGCCAAGACGGGTCGGGTTCCCGAATTCGCCTCAATGGTTGATGGCAACGGCAATCCCGTCAACGAGTACGCTCAGGCGGCGTTTCCCCTGATGGTCAAATATGTTCTCCCGACGGGCGTGCGGGGGCTCGTCGTCGCGGGACTGTTAGCGGCGCTGATGAGTTCGCTCGCTGGCGTCTTCAATGCGAGTTCGACGCTCTTCACCATTGACCTTTATCAAAAGCTCCGTCCGACGGCATCGCAGCAACAACTGGTGTGGGTGGGCCGCGTGGCCACGGCGATCATGGTTTTGATCGGCCTCGTCTGGATTCCCGTCATTCAAGGGGCGAAGGGGTTATACGTTTATTTGCAAGGCGTCCAGGCTTATCTCGCGCCGCCGATCTTCGTGGTTTTCTTTTTCGGTGTTTTCATGAAGCGGCTTAACGGCGCCGGGTGTCTGGCTGCTTTGATCGTCGGATTCTTCCTCGGAATTTTTCGTCTCATCGTGGACACGCCGGTGAGTTTGAAGCTTGCCGGATTCGAACAGGGGTACCCGGAAGGATCTTTCTTCTGGTTCGTCAACAACATTTATTTCCAGTACTACAGCCTCTTCATCTTTCTGGTGTCTGTTGCCGTCATGATCGGTGTGAGCTATCTCACCAAGCCGCCCGCGCCGGAGCGGATCATCGGCCTCACCTATGCGACGCTCACGGAGGAACACAAGCGGGAATCTCGGATGAGCTGGAATCATTGGGATGTGATTAGCTCCGTTGTGGTGCTGCTGTTCATCCTGGCCGCCTATCTCTATTTCACCGGGTAAGGGGCGCGGGGGGACGGCGAGAAGGTTAAAAAAGGGGGAACACGGTTGGTAGGAGGAGTCGTCAGCCATGCAGAAAAGGCTTGTCGTTGAGTCTCCCCGTCAGCGCGAAACAAGGACGAGGAATGTCTCCGGAGTGTGGGAGGAACGCTGGCATCCGCTGCGTCAGGAGTGGGTCATTGTGGCCGCGCATCGTCAGGATCGTCCCTGGCAGGGAGAGACCGTGCCGACAGAGCCGAATTCCCTGCCCGACTATGTCCCCGACTGCTACATGTGTCCGGGCAACGTTCGGGCCAGCGGAGCCCGCAATCCTCGCTATCAGCAGACCTTCGTCTTCGACAATGATTTTCCCTGTGTGGGATGGGACGCACCGGAGGTGCTGGAACATCCGCCGGGAATCTATCGGAATCGTCCGGCGCGAGGGAGGGCTCGCGTCGTGTGCTATAGCCCCAAACACAACGTGACACTGGCCGAGCTGGAGGTGGCCGACATTGTGAATCTCCTCGCGGTGTGGAAGGATCAGTATCTCGAACTCGGCCAGCATCCGGAGGTCGCTCACGTCCTTATCTTTGAAAACAAGGGAGAGGTTGTCGGCGTCTCGAACCCTCATCCGCACTGCCAGATTTACGCGACCAATTTCGTCTTCAAATATATAGAAACCGAGGTGCAGGCCAGCCAGCAGCACTTGCGGGAGACCGGCCGCATCCTCTTTCAGGATATTCTGGCGGCGGAGCGTCAGGATGGGCGGCGCATTCTCTGCGAGAACGACACGGCCATTGCCTTTGTTCCCTATTTTGCCCGTTATGCCTACGAGGTCTTTGTAGCTCCTAAAGCGACGCATCCCAGCCTGGCGTCGCTTCCGGCCGAGCAGATGCACGATCTGGCCGACGTGCTCAAGCGCGTGCTCGTCAAGTTCGACAACCTCTGGCAGATGCCGTTCCCTTATGTGATGGTGTTGCATCAGGCTCCGACCGATGGAGGAGACTACAGCAGTTTTCACTTCCACATCGAGTTTCATCCTCCGCTGCGCAAGCCGAATCTGTTGAAGTATCTGGCAGGCCCGGAGATCGGCGGCGGGAACTTTCTGAGCGACACCTCGCCTGAGGAGAAAGCCGCGGAACTGCGCCGCCAGCCGGATGTGCACTACAAGCAGCGCAGCAAGGAGACGCATGCGTGAACGGCAGCGTCGCGGAATTGCTCGAACCCCTGCTTCGCCTTCATGAGGAGATTCGACAGGCCGTCGTCGCGGCCTGCGAGCGACATGCTCCTGAAGAATTAGCCGACATCGCCGAGGACGATGTCGGAGATACGATCTATGTCGTTGATCGGGTCGGGGAAGATGTGCTGGTGGATTTCCTCGAGCGGGAAATCGCCACAAGAGCCCCGATTGTCCTCATCGCGGAAGGACTCGCGGCAGGCCGCATGATCTTGCCCGAAGGAGCGGACGAAGCGGATGCCCGGTGGCGCATCATCGTTGACCCGATTGATGGCACGCGCGGGCTGATGTATCAGAAACGCAGTGCCTGGATTCTCACGGGGGTCGCTGCCAATCGAGGACCGGAGACCGATCTTCAGGATATCGTCCTGGCCATTCAAACGGAGATCCCGTTGGTCAAGCAACACCTTTCCGATCAAGTCTGGGCCATTCGCGGTCAGGGTGTGTCCGCCCGACGGTGGAATCGTCTCACCGGCAGGAGCGAGCCGCTGCGCCTGCGCCCGTCACGGGCCCGCACGATCGCTCATGGCTTCGCTCAAATCTCCCGATTCTTTCCCGGAGCGCGAGCCCTGCTGGCGGCTCTCGATGATGAGATCGCCGAGGCCGCCGTCGGACCTGTTCAACCCGGCAAGGCGCTCTGTTTTGAGGATCAGTACATTTCGACCGGCGGGCAGCTTTACGAGCTGATGATCGGGCACGACCGCTTCACGGCCGATCTGCGGCCGGTAGTGGATCGCTCGCCGTCTCGGAGCATCTGCTGTCATCCCTATGACATCTGCACCGAACTCATTGCCCGGGAACTTGGCGTTATTATCACCGATGTCCAGGGTAATCCCTTGCGAGCACCGCTTGCGGTGGAACCGGACATTGCCTGGATAGGCTATGCCAATGAGCACATCCGGGCCGAGATCGAGCCGTTGCTTCAGGCAGCGCTCCGGCGACGAGGATTCCTGCCAGAGGAACGATGAAGGCGACCTGAGCCGCACCGCCAAAGGTCGCTCTGGATGACGCGGATGGAATATCGAATCGTTCACGGCGCGACGCACGGTTTGTCGGATGTGGTGAGGCTGATCGAGATGCTGAACATGCTCGGTCACCATCCGGTGGGCGAGGTTCGGCGGCTCTTTGATGGTCTCTCCGACATTGTCATCGCCCGAGCACCGGGCCGACTCGACGTTATGGGGGGCATCGCCGATTATTCCGGTTCCCTTGTGCTGCAACTTCCTCTGAGCCGGGCGACGCTCGTCGCGCTCCAGCGCGATCCCGAGCGCCGATTGACGATCGTCAGTCTGCGAGCGACGGGCGCAACCTCATTTACCATGCCGTTGAGTGATTTTGAATCGGGGGCGGCTCCCATCGGCTACGACGCCGCCCGCGCCTATTTTCGGCGCGAACCGGACCAGCAGTGGGCCGCCTATTGTGCCGGAGCGTTCCTCGTCCTCATGCGCGAGCGGGGAGTCAGCTTCCCCGAAGGCGCTCGACTGCTCATCGTTTCGGATGTGCCCGAGGGGAAAGGCGTCAGTTCCTCGGCGGCTCTCGAAGTCGCAACCATGATGGCCATCGAAGCGGCCTTCGACATTTCGCTTCCACCGGAGGAGACGGCGCGACTTTGTCAAATCGTCGAGAACCGTGTCGTCGGCGCACCCTGCGGCATCATGGATCAGATGACGGCTGCTTGCGGGGAAGCCCATCGCCTGCTGGCATTGCTCTGCCAGCCGGCAGAGGTGAAGGGCCACATCCCCATCCCTGACGAGATCACCTTCTGGGGAGTGGATTCCGGGATTCGCCATTCGGTCTCGGGAGCAGATTATACGTCGGTGCGCATCGGAGCCTTCATGGGGTATCGGGTGATCGCCGACCTGGCCGGTCTCACGTGCACCCTGGACGAGAGCGGAATCGTTCGGGTGCATGACCCGCGCTGGCGCGGATACCTGGCCAATATCACGCCCTCGGAGTTCGAGGAGTTTTACGCCGGGCGGGTGCCGGAGTCGCTCGTTGGTGCGGACTTCCTCAAGCGCTACGGGGGCACGACCGATTCAGCGACGCGACCATCGCCGACAACACGCTATGCCGTGCGCACGCCGACGGCACACCCGATTTACGAGCATTTCCGCGTGCGCACTTTCGCCGAACTGCTCACAGATGTGACACCCACGCGACTGGAGCTGCTGGGCGAGTTGATGTATCAATCCCACGTCAGCTACGGGGCCTGCGGCCTGGGATCGGAGGGAACGGATCTGCTCGTTCATCTTGTGCGGCAGGCCGGTACTGCTCGTGGCCTTTACGGAGCCAAAATCACCGGCGGGGGCAGCGGAGGCACAGTGGCTGTAT
>DATLZR010000062.1 GCA_035573895.1 Blastocatellia bacterium
AAAACCCCCGCGTCAACCCCACCACCCCCTCGCCCCGCATCTGCTGCCCCAACCCCGTCTCGCACGCCGACAGCACCACCAGTTCCGCCCTCACCTTCAGGTTGAACACCTCGTACACCTGCAGCAGCCCGTCCTCCCGCCCTTCCTCACTGCCCGACGGCAACGTCAGCACCAACCCCGAATACGACGGCGCCTGCTCGTTGAGCACCCCATGCGTGGCAAAATGCACGTACCGATACCCCTCCAGCGCCTCTCCCTTCACGTTCTCCTCCCTCGCCTGCTCCCGCACATACAGCTTCACCTCCTCGGCCGAATAGAGCCTGGCAATCCCTTCCACCTCCCGACGGCTGTAGCGCAGCGGCGGCAGCTTCCTCAACTCTCCAAACGCGCTGCTGAGCGCCCGCCCCACCGCGCTCTCCGATCTCGCCTCCCCATACACCGGATCGGCGTACGCCAGGAATGTCTTCTCCGGCCTCTCCTCCCCCGACCTCCACAACCCCACCCACACGCTCGCCGAAGGCACATAACTCACAGCATAACTCCGCACCAAATACGGCAGCCGACGCGGATCCTCCACCGTCAGTTCCCCACTTGTCAGCAGCACCTCAAACGGCAAGTAGTACAACGCCCCATCCGGCACAACGAGCAAATGGCGCTTGCCCGCCAGCCACCTCTCCGCCGGCTCCACCAACTGCTGATACAGCCGCCGCCCGTTCACCACATAGTTCCCCCACGCCGTCCGCAACGGCCCCACGGCAATCGCCTCCCGCAGCCTCCTCACCCGCTCCCGAATCTCCTCCGCCGCCCCAAGTCGAATCGCCTGAAACCCCTCCCGCGTGACGACGAAAAGAATTGCCCCCTCTCGACCCAGCACGTATTCCAAAAGCGCCGTCTGCTCATCCAGCCGAGCCTGCACCTCCCGCACCCCCACCGGCTCCGGATACTGCAGCTCGGCATAGCGCGGATGCCTCCGCCGAATCTCCAGCTCAAGCTGCTGCCGCTCCTCATCGGCCCGCTTGAGCGCTTCCTCCAAAGCGGCAATCTCTCGCGCCTTGGGACGAGCCCGCGCATGAGCCCGAAGAAGCTCCCTCTGAATCCCCGCAATTCGCGCATGAATGGCCCGCTCCCGAGCCTTCAACTCCGGAGCAATCCCCGAGGTGACCTCAATCCGCGCCTCCGCCAGCAGCTCCAAAAGGCTCCGCGCCCGCGCCCGCTCGCTCGCCTCAAATGCCCGAAGATCGTGCCCTCGACCCGGCTCCCGCTCGTGCAACTGCAAAAGCAGGTCAATGTAGAACTCGTAGTAGCCCCGCTTCGAGGCGAAGAAGGAGGCGCGAAGCTCCGGCCCCGGAGCCGCAGCCCGCAGCGATTCAAACAGCCGAAGCGCGTCTTCCAGATGCGCGCGCGCCTCAGCCAGATCCCCAAGCCCCCGCTTGAGCACGGCAAGACCACCAAGCACTGTAACCTCCCCATCCCGATTCCTAATGGCCCGATGAAGGGCAAGCGCCTGGCCGTAGTGTTCCAACGCCTTCTGCCTTTCTCCAAGAGCAAAGTACACATAGCCGATATTGTTGAGCGTCGTGGCCTCCGTGGCCCGATCCCCGACGGCCCGAAAGATGGGAAGCGCCTGAGTGTAGTACTCCAGCGCCTTCTGCCTCTCGCCAAGAGCAAAGTACACATAGCCGATATTGCCGAGCGTCGTGGCCTCCCCGGCCCGATCCCCTACGGCCCGAAAGATGGGAAGTGCCTGAGTGTAGTACTCCAGCGCCTTCTGCCTCTCGCCAAGATCGGCGTACACCTGGCCGATATTGTTGAGCGTCGTGGCCTCCTCGGTCCGATTCCCAACGGCCCGATGGAGAGAAAGCGCCTGGCTGTAGTACTCCAGCGCCTTCTGCCTCTCGCCAAGAGCGTTGTACACCAAGCCGATATTGCCGAGCGTCGTGGCCTCCCCGGCCCGATTCCCAACGGCCCGATGGAGAGAAAGCGCCTGGCTGAAGTACTCCAACGCCTTCTGCCTTTCTCCAAGAGCAGAGTACACCCCCCCCGATATTGCCGAGCGTCGTGGCCTCCTTGGCCCGATCTCCAAAAGCTCGAAAGATGGGAAGTGCCTGAGTGTAGTACTCTAGCGCCTTCTGCCTCTCGCCAAGATCGGCGTACACCTGGCCGATAATGTCGAGCATCGTGGCCTCCACCGCCTGATTTCCAACAGCTCGAAGGATGGGAAGTGCCTGAGTGTAGTACTGTAGGGCCTTTTGCTTCTCACCAAGATCGTCGTACACCCGGCCAAGGCCAATCAGCGTCATGCCTTCTCCCTGACGATCTCCAAGAGCTTGAAAAAGCGGCAGCGCCCGAAGAAAGAAGTCCAGGGCATTCCGAGACTCACCCAAACGGATGAAGGAGAAGCCGACATTCCGAAAACACATCGCCGCCTGCTGCCGATCCCCCAGAGCCTGGAAGAGCCGCCCCGCTTCCTCATACTTCCCAATCGCCTGCCGAAGGGATTCCTCCGTGCCTTGAGCGCTGAGCAACACGGCCTGCGCAAACGCGCGCTCGGCCGCCACGCGCATCCGATCCTGCTCGCTTGCCGACCGCAACTCCTCTATGCGAATCTCGTAGCGCCCTTTCGCTGCTCCCTTCTCAAGCGGCCGCACCTCAAGCTGATAGACCCCCGCCTCCTCCGCCACATGCGAGACGACCTCCGCCCCTTGCGTCCCCGTCGGACTGTCCATCTCGACGATCTCCCGACCGTCAGGCCCAAACAGCCGCACGACCACATCAATCCCTCGCTGCGCGACGACCACGCGCACGTACTGCCCACTCGCCAGCGTCAGCCGATAGACGTGCGCCTCGCCCCCGCTCATCTCCCGCTCAACCGGCGCCCCCAGGACAAGCTCCCCCTCCTGCTGCGGAGCCTTCGACGACTCCTGCTCAGTCTGACGCCAAACGCCCGAACGACCCATAGGCGCCGCCCACACTAGGGCCAACGCCACAAGACCAACGCAAAACCAAGCTGCTCCCCTTCGAGCGCGCATCGCTCACCTCCGAAAAAACCACCCGCGCGCTACGCCTGAAGCGCACGCGGGAGAAATGCTCTGGCTTGAGACCTCATGCCGAAGCCCCCCACGGACCTGTTTAGCGCCCCTGGGAGCGCGCGCCTCCGGCAGGCTCGTTACCGGCCGGGCCGGGTAGGTCTGAGACGCCCGCGCTCCCCGGAAAGGCCGTTCTTCCTCCGCCACGCCAAACACATCTCCCTGCGATCCTCACTTTGACCGGACGGCTTTTTCAACCCTTCGGAGCCGCCTCCGGCTGGCCAAATTATCTCTCCACGCGACGCCCAAAGCAATACCCATTTTGACAGCCAAAGAGCCCGCGTCAGCGGGCGATTCGAGCGTAGCCTGGGGTGAGCGTAAGCGAACCCCGTTGAGATCAAACCTTGTTTCCGCGTGCGAGCCCGTATCAGCGGGCGGCCGAATTTAGCCTGGGGTGAGCGCCAGCGAACCCCAGGATCAGGAAGCCCACAAAAATTTCCCCCCAAGCCCGCGTCAGCGGGCGGCCAAATTTAGCCTGGGGTGAGCGCCAGCGAACCCCAGGACACGCGACGCCCCATATCTTCCCCCAAGCCCGCGTCAGCGGGCGGCCCATGCGGTTGAACCACACAGGTGTTGCCGGGCATGCGATGGGTGGCCCGATGGGTCGCCCCCTTCGGGGGCTTGCGGGGAAATGGCTGGGCGCCTGTTGTCCTAGGGCTCGCTTCGCTCGCCCTAGGCTAGACTCGCTCGCCCGCCTACGCGGGCACCGAGCAATGAAGATTAACATAACCAAGGGGTCATAACACAACTCAACTAGGGATCAGACTTGCGTTTTTGCGTGGGAAAACACCTGTCACCCAAGGCGGAATTACGCAAGACGCAAGCCTGACCCCGAAGAATGACCCCGAAGAAAACTCCTTCTCGTCACTTCTTGCTATCTTCCACCTCGGTTGTTGGCTCCACTCCCGTTTTCACTCGCAGAGTCCCGAGCAAAGCACGGTATCGGTTCTTGTCTGCCTCAAGCAGAACGGCGCCAGCCTTCTCTGCGTCCTTATACTCGATCAGGATTTGATGCTCACGCTTCTTTGAGAGGAGAATGGGAGCCGCGAATACCCCTATGAGCGTCACACCAAGAATCACTGTTTCCTTGATTCTTCGGCGAACGTTTTGCCCATAGGTGATCCTCGTGACTGAGGTATAGGGGAAGGATGTCCTTCTCTCATCCTGCCTGAGGACGATACTCTTGGTTTGATCATCGAAAACCACTTCGATTCGAGATTTGTGCTTAAACTCGGCTGTCCCACCCAAAAACTTAACCTTCTCAAAGGTCGCGTTCTGAGCAAACGAAGAAACGGCAACCTGCGTGATGATCAGAATCGAACCCAGCTTTCTCGTTTTCACGAACGTGTTGGCCACTTTCAGCATATTGCTTAAACTTCGTAGGAGCTTGCTGTCTACTCTTGCCGGAACTGAATGCCTCATAGCTCGTTACCTCCTATTCCCTCTGGCATTCCTGATCTTTCCATAAAAGCATCTAAGAAATTCAACCTGAGTATAAGGGGTCAGACTCGCGTTTTTGCGTATCGTTGAAACGGATTGTGAACTCTAGGACCCCGAAGTTCCCTAGGTTTTTGTTTGGGACAACTCCTGCCAACCTCTGTCTGCAGAATTACGCAAGACGCAAGCCCGACCCCGAAGTTTTCGAATTTTGAAGTTTTAAGCCTTGTGACTGGAAGGGAAGAGCGTTGCTGAGAAATCCCAACGGCGCCAAGAGCCAAAAGGAGGCAAAGACCGACAGCGATTTTCCCCTGGGAGCGCCCGCAAGATTCGGGCAGAGGCACACGACATGCATGCGCTTCGTGTGTAAATTCAGTGGCAAATTGTCCTGGAGCGTATTTCCTCATACGTCCCTCCTTGCACGGGCGAGGACAAATGCTCATTTGTCCTCCGAAGCAGGTCATGCATCGGTATTTGTTGTCTCCCATCCTTACATCTCAGGCAACAGAAAGAACTCCTTAACCTGCCGGGAGTCTCCCTTTTCCTGAGCCCGCCTTCGCTCTCTTACGGCTTCCACCCGGGCCTGGCATTTGATGCAGCGCTCTGCCGAGGGAATTGCGCGCAGCCGCTCGATCGGGATGGGCTCGCGGCACCGCGCGCAGATGCCATAGTCTTCGGTATCGAGCCGGCGAAGGGCGGCCTCCAGAGAGGGAATCTGTTCCTCGAGAAGGGACAAAACGGCGAGGACTTTCTCTAACTCATAAGTGTTCGCGCTAGTGTTCGCCCTGGAGCTGGAGTAGACGATGACGTCACGTTCTTCAATTGCCTCGGTTCGGAGCTGGTGAAAGCCTTCCGTAAGTTTCCTGTAGATGCTGAGGAGGCGGTCGCGTTCCGCAAGCAGTAGGGCACGTAACTCCTCGCGATCATCCGCGCTGAGAGGCCCTCGCGACCGCGATTCCTGGTCAGCATGAGAGTTATCCCATGGCTGCGAAGTTGAGGAGAACAGCTCAATAGATTGAACGGGTACGGCGGGTCGCCCTTCGCCGGAAGAGGGTTGGATGTCCGGCCTGGATGTGCTGCGTCGCGCGGGGGGAGCTGCAAGAGACAGCTCAGACGTGCCCGCATCTGAGTGAACCGGCCGGCATGAGGCGATAGCTTCGGGCCGCTCGCCCGCTTTGATGTTCTCGGCCATTCGGATAATCTCCTCGACGAGCGGATGCGGCGGCGCGTCATCGCCTTCGTCTTCTGGAGCAGAGAATCTTCCTCTTGGCCGGATCCCCAGGCGTCCCAGCTCTTGCACAACGCGCGCCATGGTGGCTTCACGATCCCGGTAGAATTCCGATCCCCGGATGCGGATGAAGCGCCAGCCGAGACGCTCAAGTACAGCCTGTCGCTCGAGGTCCTCCGGGATTTTTTCCATCGGATGCCACCGATCTCCATCGCATTCGATGGCGACGCGACCACCCTCGCCTTCGACGACAAGGTCAATGCGATAGGATCCGACGGGCCACTGCGCGCGCACTCGATAACCTTTCGCGCTCAGCCACTCCAACACCTCGCGCTCGAAAGGCGATTCGGTTCGTTCGGCTTCCGCGCCGATGCCGTGGAGCAGTTCTTCGGGACTTTTATACGCCCACCGTGCGAATTCGATCAGCTCTCGTCGGAGATCGCCTTCTTTGAGGTCGGTGGCGGGATCGAGCGAGTAGACGACCCAGAGCTGGTCTCGGGCTCGGCTGGCGGCGACGTTGAAGCGCTGTTTGAACCGGTCGTCGTTGCGTAAGGGCAGTGGTCCTTCCGGACTCGGACCGTCCACGAGAGAGATGAGCACGACGTCCCGTTCGTCGCCCTGGAACTGAGCCGGGTTGCCGCAAAGCAGCCTCCGCTCTTCCAGCTTGCGCTCAAGCTCAGGATCATTGAGGCAGACCTGGCGCACCAGGCGCTCGATGAGTTTTGCCTGCTCATCCCCTACCATGGAAATGACGCCGATGGTTTTCCCGTCATAGGTCGGATGATCCAGCATGGCGAGAATGAGCGCGGCGATCGTCTCCGCTTCCTCCTCGTTGACTTTCGCATGGGCAGTCCCCCTCACCCGATGGGGAACCACCGCCGGTTTGAGCGGCACGCTGCCGGACTCGCGTAGCGGGCGGATGCGCCCGCCGTAGCAGAGTCTGTTGCTGAACGCAATGATCTCGGGCACGCAGCGGAAGTGTTCCGTCAGCATGAGCGCGCCGCCGAAGGATTCGCGCGCGAGATCGTAAATGGAACGCCGGCCATCGTAGAGGTGGGCATTGGGGATGCCGCGAAGATATTCGGCTTGAAGGCGCTCGATAGCGCGCAGTTCCTGACCTACGCCCTCGGGGCTAACCTGTTCATGGTCGCCGACAACGACCACCTGGTCGCCGAGGTAGAGCGCGATGAGGCCGAGGAGGTCGCACTGACTCGCTTCGTCCACGATGACGACATCGAAGCACGTGGCGGTAGGGTCCATCTGTTCAGCTACGCGCGCAAGCGGCATGATCCAAACGGGGACGGCATCTTTCGCCCGTGCGAGTAGCCGCGCGGCTTCGGCTCGAAGTCTCGGCGCCGAGCGACCTGTCCCCTTGCCCAGTCGCCGCATCGTGTTCAGCCAGCCGACGAGCGCTTGCCTTTGCTCCGGCGTGGTTTTCCCGATGCGATATGCCCAGGTGCGGCAGTTCACAAGCTCGGCGGTGATCCTGTGAAGTTGCTTCATGCACTGTTCAAGCCGGTTTTGAATCTCCTGGATGGACGTCTCGGAACGATGAACGAGTTCCTGATGCAGTTGTCGCCAGAGCCAGGCGGCTTCAGGATCACCGGGAAGCGCATCACCTCCGTGCACACCGCGCCGCGCGCGAATGGCTTCGGCCCAGGCGGGAGCGAATCGGGAGAGCCGTTCGAGCAACTCCTCGCGGCGTCGAAGGTGGACGTATTTCTCGTAGAGCTTGCAAAGCCGCGCGTAGGCCGCACGATAACGGGCTGGGTCACGACCGGCGAGCGCATCGCGGAGGGCTGCGGCGGCCGTGCCGGGAGAGGGTTCACCGAGGCGATTCCTCGCTTCCTGAATGCGCTGCTTGGCATCGCGGTGGTGGAGAAGAAGGATCATGGCGGTCAAGGCCCGGGGCAAGGCATCCGACAGAAACTCTCCGAGTCCGCGCAGGCGGTGTTCCGCATCCTGCGGCAGCGAAATTTCTCCGCAAGCGCGATCCCAGTGGAAGCCAAGCGGGAGAAGCCTTTCCTGTAAACGAGCAATTTCTTCCTTCACCGACAGCAGCCGGCGGATGCGCGAAGCACGCTGGCGAATTTCGTTCTCGGGCTGCGGACCGAGATCATCGGCCGAAGGGCCGCCGTGCTGAGTGATGAGATACCCCCAGGCGTTACGGAGCTGCTGGCGCTGCCTCTGGATCGCCGCCTCTGCCGCGAGCGCCTGGAAGTGCTCGACCATCCGGGGCTGTCCGGAGGCGACGCGCGCGGATTTGACAAAGCGACGATGCTGAGGAGGCCAGAGAGTATCCCACCATGACAGTCGCCCGCCCTGTCGCTTCGCAGTTTCGGCAAGCCTGTTAGATGTTTGCTCGTGCTCTTCCCATGTCCCATCGGAAGGAAGGGAGGGTCGGTGGGCGATGAGGAGGTGAGCGTTGTCGCGCTGCAATTGCAGGAGCGCTTCGGCGGGGCTGAACAGATGCCGGTCAATCAGAGCCGCTTCTGATGATTCGATCATAACCAGCTCCCACTGCTCAGCGGTCAAAAGTAATTTTCCAAGCTCACGAGCTGCATTTGCCAGTCCTTCAAGGACAGGGATGTCCTGTAGTCCAGGCCCCTTGTGCCACCACACCTTGTGGTGGCCTTCGGGCGACTCTCGCAGAAGATCCGTCAGTTCCTGGAAATGGTCGGGGTCGAGAAGCGTCTTCGGATCAGGAAGCGCCGCGCGAAGTTCGCGCTCCTCCTCTTCCGGCAAATCGCGGTTGAGCCGATAGAGTTCGGCGAGTTCCGCCGCGCTGAGCGGCAAAGGTGCTCCTGGCTCAACAGGCTCCGGAATCCAGTCATACTGCCCCACGCCTTCGGCGACGTGACGAGCCGCCTCTGACGGAGCATATTCTCGACCGGCGATGACAATCGGGCGATATTCGCTGCCAATGGCCTCGACCAGCCGGGTTCGCAGACTGGCGATCTCGCGGAGCAGTTCCTCTCGTTGCTTTGTCAGGTTATCTGCTCGTCGGTGCAAAGACGAGGGATCCTCGTTCAATCGGTTTGTGATGGCCATGACGGCTTCTTCTAACTGCTGGCGACTGGCGAGATCGTCGTCCAGGACCGACACGGCGAGCGGGCGCAGCGGTTGAGAGATGTGCTCGCGCACGACGCGCAGCGCCTTGGAGGTATAGGCGGTCACGAGCACCGACTTGCCCTCGGCCAAAAGATGCCCGATCAGATTGGCGATGGTATGAGTCTTGCCCGTCCCCGGAGGGCCTTGAACGAGAACGCATCCATAGCGCTTGAGGCGCGCGGCGATTTGAAGTTGCTCATGATTCCAGGGCTTGGTGAAAAAGATGTCCCGCAGGATGCCGAGATCGTTTTTCTGTGGATGCAGATCGGAGGAATCATCCCTTGGCTCCTCAGGCTGAACGCCTACAACCGAACACAACGCTGCCGGAGGATCGTCGCGCCGTTCGAGGTCCTCAATCACCCGCTCCACGGCCCGCATATAGCCTTGCGTGCGCGGCAAGAGCAACAATACAGGTGAGCGCCAGATTCGTGGCGGGTGAGGGCCGGAGACCTTCTGCGGCTCGACGGGCTCATCGGTGAATTCGCCATCGGGAGCAAGGCGAGGTGCCAGGCTTTTGAGAAATGCCGTCGTATTGGGTCCCTCAAGGGGATGGAGGAAACGAGCACCTTGTGTGACTTCCTCGTGGATGGAGGAAAGCACCGTTGGGTTGGTGAGCGGCGCGTCGCGCAGGATGGTGGTACGGAGTTCGGGGTTGCGATCGGTCTCCCGAATGATGAACTCGGGGACATCCGGCTTGAACTCCAGTTGTACGGGCATCACGAGCAGTGGGAA
This sequence comes from Blastocatellia bacterium, assembly GCA_035573895.1. Taxonomy (NCBI): domain Bacteria; kingdom Pseudomonadati; phylum Acidobacteriota; class Blastocatellia; species Blastocatellia bacterium. The sequence goes on from DATLZR010000062.1 coordinate 9,595, forward strand.
ATGGATGGATCGTTCTTGTGATCCATCGCTCCACCGCCAGAACAGGATGCCGTCGGCCAACGCCAGTTCATAGCGTTCTCCCTCGCGTTGCAATTCGGCGTAAAGCTCGTAAAAGCGCTCGTAAATCTCCATCGCCTTGCGAGCCGGTTGCTCTTGTTGGGCCCAGTTGCGCCAGCGCTCACGCCAATTGTGCCAATCGCGAACGCGGTCTGGGTTTTGCTCGAAACGCTCGACACGGGAGGTACCGTCCGGATCGGAGATGCTCCGCTCGGTGAGCACTCCAGGTTCTTTGAGGGGGTCGTCATACGGACCCTCCAGCCAGCCTTCGAGGGAAGGCAGAAGCGCGGGCGGTCGGGAGAGACGCGGCCGACGAATGCGCATGAGAACCTCTGGGCCATCGTTCCCCTCGTCTTCTCGCCCATCATCAGCGGTGATGCGAAGCACGGCGATGCTCGAATGCGCGGGTAGTTCCTCAAGCCACAGCTTCCAGCCCACACGATCGAGGTCGCGGGTGGGAGGGAAACGGATGGCCGCGTATTCTTTGAGGAATCGAATAAGTCGCTTCGTCCTCTCGTGCGCTGCCATAAGCATCTCACATTCCTCCTTCTCTCCGTCTCGTTTTATCCCACCACCTCGAATCGAGGAAGGGGGAACAACCTTGCGGCAAGGTATCTTCAAGCCTCTTTCGCGGCTTGCCCTTTCTCCGCGCGGCCTGGCCGAAGGACAGTGGACTACCCTTGGGACGACGCCTCAACCCTTCGCCGCCGCAGCCTAACGCGCACACGTTAATTGAGCCGACGGGCATAACCGGCCTCCCGAAAGTTCGAGCTATTGACGTCCACGAAGAAGAAGGCGTCACCGCCTTTGATGACGATGATGGTGTGCGTTTGCGGAGTCGGGTAGAGGTAGAACAAGAACCCCGCGCCGCTGGAATCCACCGTGTATGTCCCGCCGAACCTGAAGGTCTGCGTCCCCGTGAAGAGCGTCCGCGATTGCTGAACCCCCGTGAAGTTGCCACTGCCATCGAAGGTGAAGATGCCAATGGCGCTCTGGACATTAGTGCGGCCGAAATCATACGAAGCCCCCGTTGAGGAGAAGATGTAGTCACCGCGAAGCAGATAGTTGACCTGACGGGTAGATGTCTCTGTAGAGGGCTGGAGCGGCTGTTCCTGGGTCAAGGCCTGACACAGCTCGAAGATGTTCTCCGAGATGCCCTCTGCTTTCAGGTCCTTCCCCCTGTTGGCTTGAAGGAGCGCAGGCGTTCTGACCGACGACTCGGAATACATTGGACGGTCACTTGCGACTATGGCAGCCATCGCTAAGAGGAAGAAGCTGAGAAATGCAAATCTCCTCATAAACGTCTCTCCTTCACGTTGGAGTCAATGGCCCGTGAGCCGCCGCCGCGAGGGTGAAGGAATATGGGCTCCGGCTCACGGGAATTCAGGACGCGGGCGCGCCCTTAGTAGTGGTTCATGACGCCCAGGGACTCACAACACCATCCTTGGAAGCCCCCTCTCAATACAGCTATGGAGAATCCACTCACCTTCAGAAGCGTTTCCGCTGATCCACGATTCGTAAGGTCGCCACTTCCCATCAGCTCCCCGCCAGAGATAGATCGTCTCGCCGCAATTGAAGCACCGCTTGAGATAGCCCCTTGGGCCCTGCTCATAAGCGTCATACGTTCTAAGCCTGATGGTTCTCTCCTGCATGGTCACAGATGCCATTGGCTGGGGGATGCATCCGACATTGCCCCAAGGCGCCGAACGCATCCCGCAGTGGACTTTCCTTTACTGTCGAAGGCGGAGAGAAAAATTGTAGAGGCTCAGCGAACCTAACCGATGCGACGACCCCGTCAGCGAGCTTCCGTCATTGCCCGTGAAACTATAAAAGGTGAACGAACCGAGCCGCTGCGTCATCCCTCTGACTGAACTACCGTCGTTTGCAAAGAAGCTGTAGAAGGTCAGCGGATCGCTCCGATAGGAAGAGCCCCAGATCGAGCGACCGGTGTTGTCCGAGAAGCTGTAGAGTGTAAGCGATCCCACCTCGTGTGAGGACCCTGAGATCATGCTCCCATTACTCCCGTAAAGCGTGGTGAAGGTCGAAGAGCCCAGCCGGTAAGAGGATCCCCAGTAGTTTCGACTGTCCTGAGCCCAAGCCACGCTCGCCGTCAGGAGCGTGCCGAGGGTCACAGCCATCAATGTTCTCCGTCTCGTGATCATCGTCCACCTCCTCGAAAGTTTTCGTACCGCTTCCACCCGAGAAAAGACAGAAAATGCGGGAAAAGGTTTAGTCGGCCGTGAAGGTTCCGCAAAATTCTCCCCTCGACGGAGGCGGTCCAAATTTAGCCTGGGGCGAGCGCAAGCGATCCCCCAGGACCGTTCGAGATCAAACCCATTCCACACGCGAACCCGCGCGAGCGGGCGGCCCATGCGGTTGAATCACACCAGGTGTTGCCGGGCATGCGAACGGCGACCGGAGGGGTCGCCCCCTTCGGGGACCTGGGAGGAATTGTCGGGCGCCAGTCCTCTTGGGGCTCAATCGCCCACTGCCGCAGGCTCAGTACCGGATCGGTCAACCGGTGTTGGGAACGGTTGTAATCCGACAAACCGGCGGATTTGCAGGCTCGCTAGGGAATACCTCGACCTCAACCTGCGGATTCGCCCTCGGGTGAGACTCGATCGCCTGCGACTGCAGGCACAATCCGGAATGACCGAGAATGGGCGTCAAGAGACGCCAACTTGTCGTCGGGGTATGGTGAACGTTCCGGGATCAGGGCGGCCCCAAGGTGCTCTGAGGATATGTCGTGCCAGCCCGGTCAGTCCCGGCAAGGCGCCGGGCCGGCTCCGATTACCCATCAGTTCTTCGCATACCGCGTTGTCTTGATCCCCCCACGCTTGCCTTGAGACGCATAGCGCTACCCCCTGCGCGAGCCAGAGACCCGTGCCGGGGGCTTTTCCGTCGTTCACCGCTTAAGGATGAAGGTCCCATCACCCTTACCTAGCAGCGCGGTCAGCTCTCCCAGGGGCGACCCCACGACAACGACATCGAGCAGACCATCATTATTGAAATCCCCAAGAGTAAGCGAGGTTGGATTGGGAGTCATCACTGACATTCTTCGAACATTTCGTTGCACGACCTGTCCCTGCTGCACGTGAACGAGCGAAACCTCGCCCAGGGAGAGATGTACCGTGGCAATTCCCGGCGTCTCTCGAACAAACTCTCCGGTTACCAGGGCCACCGGATTCTCACTAAGCGAAATCTCAGTGCGAGTGAAGATGAGGGACCGAGAGACTCCTGATCGTGAGAGCAGAAGCGACAGCCCATCCCCGTTGAAGTTTGCTGCGACTAGATCAGGACGACCATCCCGATTAAAGTCGGCGACAGCCAGCGCCACCGGGGCCTCTCCCACAGGAATTCGTTCAACTTCTCCGAACGTCCCTTTTCCGTCGCCGAAGAGGAGTGAGACTTCGTTTGAGAGCATGTTCGTCACGGCGAGGTCAAGGGCGCCGTCGAGGTTGAAATCGGCCGTCACAATCGCACTCGGCCCCTGACCAAGAAGAGGGATGCTCAACGCTTCGTGGAATCGGCCATCTCCCCGGCCGAGCAGAACCGTGACGTTGTTCGAGACGAAGTTGGCGACGGCCACATCGAGTCGGCCATCTCCATTGAAATCGCCCATCGCCAGGGAGGATGGATTCTCGCCCTCATTCAGGGAAAGCGTGGAAACCCGACCAAATGTGCCATCGCCGTTTCCGAGAGCCACCGACAAGGTACTGGAGAGGTAATTGGCCGCCACCCAGTCTGTCTTCCCATCCTGGTTGATGTCGCCGACCGCCAGAGCGATCGGACCCTGGCCCACGGCGTAGAAGCGGAATCGTTGAAATCTTCCATCCCCCTTGCCCAGGTAGACCCACACCAGGTCATTGGCATAGTCGGTGACGAGCACTCCCATGTTATTGGCGGTCTCAAGCGCCTCGCCCAGTCCTTCGGTCCGCGACGCCTGTCCGCTTGTCAGGGAGAAAGAAACAGCTCCCACCGTCATCAGGTTCTGGCACATCCCGCCCGGCGTCGTCGGACATGAGTCGCATGCATTTCTCACGCCATCGCCGTCGTTGTCGGGAAATGGGCAATCTGGGCTCTGGCCCGTACATTCTTCACTCGCCTGGCAATCATCTCCAGGGTGACAGGGGGTCCCCGCACTCTTCAGCGGATGGCTGCACGAACCGTTGCTGCAAACATCATCAGTACACGTCTTCCCATCATCGGTGCAGGCCGTTCCGTTCGCCCTATTGGTGAACGAGGTCTGGGACGTACCTGGAGTGCAAGCTTGACATTCGTTCTGGGGGTTACTCTGTCCGCTCGTGTAGCATGTCTCGTTGATCAAACAATTCCCCGACTGGATCGGATGGGTGCACGAGCCGGCCTGGCACACGTCCTCAGTACACGTCTTCCCATCATCGGTGCAGGCCGTGCCATTCGGCTTGCTGGTGAACGAGGTCTGTGACTGGCCCGGATTACAGGCTTGACACTCGTTGTGGGGGTCACTCTCCCCGCTCGTGTAGCATGTGTTCCCGATCAAACAACTCCCCGAGTTGATCTGATTCTGACACTTATATGTGCTATCACCCGTTGACTGGCATGTGTCAGTGGTGCAGCTTAAACCATCGTCGCAATTGGGCGGGCTGCCGGCTACGCAAACCCCACTCTGACACGAATCGTTCTGCGTGCACCCGTTACTGTCAGCGTTGCAGGGCGTGCCATTTTGCTTGAACTGGTCCGCCGGACACTGGGCGCTCGATCCCGTGCAGGCCTCGGCCTCATCGCATGCCCCCGCAGCCTCACGACAAACGGTGCCCTGTGACTTCAACTGGTCCGCCGGACACTGGGCGCTCGATCCCGTGCAGTATTCAGCGACATCACACTGTCCCCCAGCCGCACGACAGAGAGTGGTACTACTTGCAAACTGGCAAGAGGATGTGCAGCAAGAGCCTAGCTGTCCATTGCTTGATCCGAGATCGCACGCCTCGCCCAATTCGAGCAGACCATTACCGCAAACGCTCACGCTTTCGCAAAAGATGGTAACATTGGCCACACTATCTTGAGCCGAGCCGTCCTTGTACTCTGAGGAATCATCGCTGTTATCAAAGATATCGCTCCCATCTTGTCCGTATAAGCTGTCGGCCCCAACACCCCCCTTGAGCTTATCGTCGCCATTACCACCATAGAGCGTATCGTTACCTTGTCCTCCGGAGAGCGAATCATCGCCCTCGCCGCCAGTGAGCGTATCTATACCCTCTCCTCCAGTGAGGCAATCACTCCCCGCCCCACCATCGAGATCATCCGTGCCGCCCTCACCATGCAGAATGTCGCCGCCGTCGCCGCCCTGAATCCGATCATTACCACCTTGTCCGAAGATCGTGTCGTTGCCAGCTTCTCCGCGGATGTTGTCATTACCGTTCCCACCGGTGATCGTATCACTGCCATCGCCGCCCCAAATCTCGTTATTGCCGGCTCCGCCGTCAATCGTATCGTCACCGCTGTCGCCGTAGATATTATCGTTGCCAGCGTCACCAAAGATTTGGTCGTTTCCCTCGCTGCCTCTGATCTCCTGATCGTTCCCTGCGCCGCCACGAATAACGTCATCACCAGGACCACCATCGATCTTGTTGTCGTTGCCAGGACCGCCGTCAATCGTGTCGTCGCCGCTGCCGCCCGTGATCTTATCCTCGCCAGCGAGGCCATTGATCGTGAGGTTGCTCGTAGATGAGGAGCAATCAATGGTGTCATCATGCACTGTGCCCGTGATCGTAGTACCGCTAATAGTGACCCCAGTGGACACGGTACAACTAACGGTTTGGGCTAATGCTAAGACGGCTAGGTTGGGTCCTCTGGTCGGCTGTCCGAAGAGCACCCAAGTTGCTGCTCCGAGTATCAGCAAAAAGGGGACGGTCCTCCCGTGCCGTCGTGGCCGACGATATCGGTCGGGCCAGCCCCACAATCGTGAGGTTATATCAGGGATGGTGAAGCGCATTTCTCTTCCCTCCTTTTACTCGCAAAATTTTCCCGCAGCTTTGACCCTGCCGGTTTGGAGGAAGCTCTAAAGGACCGCAAGTCAGGGGATGCTCAGGGAGCTGGAGGGCGTCATTTCAGCATCAGGGAACTCACCACCTCACGGCGCCTACACCCTATATTCCCACTCTCTTCACTCCGGCCCGACTACTCCTTTTGGCCTGGCTTATCTCCTCCTTTTGCCGGAGCTAGTATACGCACAGGGCTCGAAAAGTCAAGGAAAGTTTTGAAGATGAGGGAATTCTCTATCCTCAAAAAACTGCCGCCCGCCATGACTGTCGCTAAGGGCGACTCCTCCGAAAATCACGGGATTGCAATAGACGCCTGCGGAGTAAGAGGTTGGGTTGAATGCTTGGTTCGAGGCATAATGTCGGGCACGGTCAGGGCTCACGGCCGGGGACAGTGCGCGAGGGGTATATTTTGTGTCAGACGTTCGTAAGGTATAATCCGGAGCGTGGTCGGTGGGGAGAAAGCGAATGAAGCGATCCTGCGGGAACTCGGGCAAGGGCTGAACGTCCAAGAAAACTTCCGCTTGCTCTTCGAGCGCTACTACGGCCCAATCTACCGGTTCTTCCGGAGGAAAGGGATGTCGCCGGAGGATGCTCGAGACCTCACCCAAGAGGTCTTTTTTTCTGTCTATAGAGGAATGGGCGAGCTTCGCGAAAGCGCCCGGTTCGAGAAGTGGTTATATAGGATCGCCAAGAACACATACATCAACGAGATGGAACGACGAGGGGCGAAGAAGCGGACCGCAGCCGAGATTTCGCTCGAGGAAATCCAGGCGAGCACGCCGGAGAGCCCTTTTGGCGCTCCATCCGGTGCAGTGGCGACGGCCGATCCGATGGAGACGGTGCTGGAGAACGAGAAATTGAACAAGTTACGCGAGGCCATAGAGCAATTGCCCGTGCAGATGCGTCGGTGCGTCTACCTGCGCCTCGTGAAGGAGCAGTCGGTTCAGGAGATCGCCACCATCCTGGGTATTTCCGTCAACACGGTCAAAGCGCACCTGCATCAGGCGCGGAAGACGCTGCGAGAACGGCTCAGCGCCCTGTTCGGCGAGGTGGAATTGTGAGCGACCCAACCGCGACAAGGGACTGAGACCTTCGCCACTATGCGAAGAATTGAGGGCCGGAGGTCGAACGATGAATGGAGAGCTACGACGATATTTGGAAGCGCTCCGCGAAGAATGGGAGGATCGCCTGAGGCGCCATCTCGACGAGGACGAGCTGATCGCCTACGTGCGCGGAGAGCTTGAGGCGGAGGACGCCGAACGCATGCGGTCGCATCTTGTACGGTGCGATGCCTGTACGGCGGCCCTCAAAGACGTGGCGGACTTCTTCGAGCCGATTCGAGAAGGAGAAGAACCGATCCCCAGGCGCGTCCTCCGCCGGGAGTGGAAAACTCTCTGGCGGCGCGTGCGGGCCGGAGAGAAAGTGGTGATCGGCGCTCCGTTCAGCCTTTCTCCCGCGTTCGCTCTGGCTGCCAGTCTCCTGGTGGCCGTGGGTCTCATCCTCTCGACGTTCCACCTGTGGCAGCAGAGGCAGCGACTGGCCATGCAATTACAAACCGAGCAAACGCGACGGCAGGAACTGGAACGAGAGAATCAGCTCCTGCAGGAACAGGCCCGCGCCCTGCAGAGCCAGTATGAATCACAACTGGCCCAGCTCCGTCAGCCCCAACCGAATATCCCGGTCTACGATGTTTTCTCCCAGCAGATGCTTCGACGATCGGGGGCTCCGAGTCCGGTGAATCAAGTCACAGTGCCCCCCACGACGGAGAACTTCAGCGTGATCCTCGTCGGAGAGAGCCGGGCGAAATATCGCGAGTATGAGATCAAAATTGTGGATGCCGGCGGCCAGGTGCGCTGGCGAGCCACCGGACTGCGCCCCGGTCCTCAGGGAAATTTCACGCTCCTGCTAGCGAGAGCCTTCTTGAGCGCGGGGGACTACCGCATCATCGTCTTGGGTCAAAGAGGCAGGCAATCTCAACTAGTTGCCGAATACCTCCTCTCCCTTCAGTACCGGTAGATGGATTCACGATCGAGAGATCGGCATTAATCGGTGATCTTCGCCGGCGGACCCGGCGGCCAGAGTGTGACCTGAAGTGCTACGGAGTCGAATCTCAGGCGAGCTTGAACAAATCTTGAAACCACCCAGGAAGGAGGGAACGGACCTAACATGATGGCCTCTTCCCCTTTTTGGCCATTTACGACTACGCCCCTGGTTCACTGCTCAGAATGGGCGAACGAGATGGAGAGCCCCTGCCGCCTTCTTCAGGTTGGTCCTGCGCGTACGCGCAATTGGGGAAAATTTTGGGGTGTCGCGTGTCCTGGGGGATCGCTTGCGCTTGCCTCAGGACAATGGCACCCAACCATTCCCACAAGCTGTCAAAGGGAACGACCCATCGGCTTTACGCTCGCGCGCACCGGTGAACGCCACCGGCGTTTGTCCTGATCCCCCCGGCGTCGCTCGCTTCCGCCACCTCGCATTCTGACGGACGTTGAAATCCAGATTTAGCGGGCGAGAAATTTTCCGACTCGACGGTTCGCGTGATCTCATAGGCCCCCTTAAGCCCTCTACTGAACAACATCAGCCTGTATTTGCTGGAGGTAGGACTCACCGCTATCGGAGGACTCCGGGAATCGGGACGAGAAGGAACGAAGGACTCGTGTGCCTTTAACCGAGGTGCTTTTGGTCAGAAAGAAAGCGACTGGCAGCAAAGCGGAAGATCTGCCTTGCTGCCAGCCGATATATTTCCTGCGGATGATCAGAATTCGTACCGGAGGGCAAATTGCATGATGCGCTCCCTGGTGAGCGTCCCCTGATACTGACCGAATGTCGCCGTAATATCGGGCAAGACGGTCAGCGCCCCGGTGTTAAAGCGCACGGAGTTCGTCAGGTTGAAAACTTCCCAGCGGAACTGGAGCCGGTGATTTTCATAGATCGGGAACGCCTTCATCAAGCCGAAGTCAATGGTGAAGTACCCATCTCCGCGGATGCGATTGCGGAACCCCACCTCACCGGGCCTGGCGAAGCGCAGCAGCTTGAGCACCTCCGAAGGATTGGAGAAGATCGAAGGTCGAACCCTGCCATCGGGGAAGCGCACGCTCTTATTCGTTTTGGTCAGCTTCTCCAGGTCCTTGAAGGTGACGCCCTCTTTGAGTTCGGCATTGCCCTGGAGGTTCCAGTTGGTCGGCCAGGCCAATCGGGCGTTGATGATATTAGCCGGCAGACCGCTCGTCCAGCGGAACACGCCCGTCGTCTGCCAGCCCCCGATGATATGATTGGCCCACCCGGGCACATCTCGACCGACCGGCTTGCCGCGACCAAAGGGAAGCTCAAAGATCCACGACCCATTGATCTGGTGCCGCAGGTCGAAGTCCGAGTGCGAGTATTGAAGTCTCGGGTTCCAACTGTTGATGATGAAGTTGGAGTATCCGCCAAAGCCGGCATTACCGAAGGAAGCTCCGCGCTCAACATCCGACGTGAGGTCGAGCGACTTCGAGAGGGTGTAGTTAAAGTCGAACTGCGTTCCGGCGCTGAAGCGCTTGCGGAAGACGAGCTGGAAGGCATGGTATTCGGAGAAACCGATCGTGCTTTGACCGGCCAGCGCCGAGTACTGATCATGGAAGAAGGAGAAGGGACGCCCCGCCGGATTATCGGCCGTTCCAAAGGCACAGGCCGGGACGCAGTTGACATCGAGGATAAAGAGCGCCGTCGTGTAATCGGGCGCGTTGTCAAGGAACACCTGGTAGATCGCCTGTGTATTGGTCAAGCCACCTCCGGCGCGTGCACCGGCTGTGGGGAAGATATTCTCCCAGTAGGGAATTCGAGGAACGGCGCTCACGGGCGTATTGGCTTCGATCAGTCGCGCCAGTATTGAGGCCGCCTGGAAATAACTCATGCCCGACTTGGGATCAACCAGGTCGAGCGGCATGGCGAGATCACGCCGGGTGAGCAACTTCCGTCCCCGGCGGCCCACGTAGGCCAGCTCAACGCTCAAGCCCTTGGGCAGCTCGCGGCCGATGACGAAATTAATCATGTGGGCGTAAGGCGTCACCAGCGTATCGTCAATGCTGGTGGTAATGGCGAAAAGACCGAAGGGCGGTGTTTGCGGGAAGCCTCCCGGTGGGGCGGGCCGTAAAATCACATTGCCCGCTCGATCCACGCGGGGTATATCGTAGATACCGGTGAACCGCGGAGCCGTCGCCTCGGTTTGCGTACTCGATGGATTGGTGAGTGAGGTGGACATCCCGAAGGAGCCGCCTTCGTCGAAAGTCGTGGCCAGCCCATGACCGATGCGATCGTAGACGAGCCCGTAGCCCAACCGGAAGACCGTCTTCCCCTCGCCGAAGAGGAAACGGAGGAAATCCCGAGGCGACCAGGCAACGGCGAAGCGCGGCGCCCAATTGTTGTAATCGAACGGGTAGTAGCCGGGACGATTGTTCGCCGGTCCGGCCAGATCGAAACTGATGCGCGGGGCTTCGTTGGAGGGAATACCGCGCAACATGTTGGCCCGACGGATCTCGACGAACTCGCCGAAGCTGGGCACCGGTTTCACCTGCAACCCGTTGGTCTCCCACGGGGGTGAGAAGTAGCTATAGCGCACGCCCAGCGTGAGCGTGAAGTTGGGTCGAATACGCCAGACATCCTGGACATATCCTTCGTACTCGTTGGAGGCAAACCGACGACGAACGGCCTCGCCTTCAGCCAACGTATTGCCCTGCCTGTCGTAGTTATACCGGGCGGTGATTTGCGTGATAAGGCCCCAGATAAGGGTCGCAGAGTCTCCCCACGCCGCATAGAAACCGGAGGAGACCGCCGGCAACCGGGTGCACCCGGGTTGCGCGCAGCGCGGATGTCCCGGAGCGGTGAACCGTCCCACACCCAACAACCAGGATCCGTTAGTGACGACCGTGTGGAACGAGTTGGCGAGCGTGAACCGAGGGAGACGGGTATAGCGGATATTTGTCCCCGCCTGAATCGTGTGCGCACCTTTGATCCAGGAGATGTCATCCACCAGGTTGTGGGTCGTGGTCACCCGTCCCGAACTGCGCGTGGTTGCCGGGAGATCGCTCAAGAAGCGGAAGGTGACCTGTGTGCGCTGCTGGAGTCCTGCCGTTTCCTCCTTAAATCGGGTGTACCCCCAACGGAACGAGTTGGTCACGTTGGATGACAGGACCGAATCATAGCCCAGGGCGAATCCCTTCGGGTTCACCAGCGTCAGCGTGTTCGGCGGATTACCGGGAAACTGCGGTGCACCGCGGCGCGTATCATCCTGAAGATTCCCACGCCAGAACAGGACGTGCCGTCCGGACGAATCGAGATTGAAATCAGTTCGCAGGATGAACGTATTCTCCTCGTTTTTGATCGGTGCGGTGAACCGGAAGCCCTGACGATTCAATCCATCAATGCCCGGCTCATTCGGCTCCGGGTATCTCTGAAAGTGGGCCAACGCGGCCGGGTTCGGTCCGATTCCCAGAGGATCAACCGTGGCCAGCTCCTGCGGTGTCAGAGCACGCACGCCGGCCGGAACCGAAAACGTTCGCCCGCCAATTGTGATGCTTGTTGCCGGGCACTGGGCGGGATCTGCGCAACGATACTGAATGTAGCCGTTGCGCAACAACATCGAGGGAACGTCGCGGGTCACCGACAGCTCCGACGACTCGCGGAATCCTTCGTAGTTTGCGAAGATGAACCAGCGATTCTTGATGATCGGAGCTCCAGCCGACGCCCCGAAAATGTGCCAGTTGAGCTTGGGCGGTTTGTTGGGGCGGCCCGACTCGATCTGGGCCAGCTTATTGAAGTACTCGTTGGCCGAGGTGGCGGTGTTGCGGTGATACCAATAGGCCGACCCGTGAACCTCATTGGTGCCGCGTTTGGTGACGAGGCTCACCTGGGCAGCGCTGGAGCGGCCCTGGCTCGCATTGTAATTGGTGGTCGTCACGCGAAATTCCTGCACCGAATCAAGCGTCATTCGCAACACCGATGTGTAGGCGAAACCAAACTGGGGATCGTTCACATCTACTCCATCCAGGGTGACATTCGATTGATCGCTCCGACTCCCACTGATACTGCCGCTGCGAATATCTCCCGTCGGAAGATAGACGGCGCCCGGTTGAAGACTCAACAGGTTGACGACATTTCGCGCTTGCAGCGGGAGCTGGCGGATTTGGACTTCACCGATGACATTCCCCATGCTGGCATCGGTTTTGTTGATGAGCGCTTCGCCAACCACTTCCACCGTCTCGACGACCTGCCCTACTTCGGTGAATTGAACGTCAAGGACGGTGGGGAGGTTAACCTGAAGTTCCAGGTTCTCCCGGACGATCGTCTTGAACCCGGTTTGTTCCACCCGCAGAGTGTAGCGTCCCGGTGGAACCTGCGTGAAGGTGTAATAACCTTTCTCGTTGGTAGTGACCGTTCGCGTAATGCCAGTTGCCGCTTGGGTCAGCGTCACGGTCGCCCCGCTGACAACCGCACCCGTCGGATCGGTCACCGTGCCGGAAATTGAGGTTGTCGCCTGAGCCAGCGCTGCCGTCGTGAGCCCGATGCCGAGCATCAGGCTACACAGCCCGCTGGCCCACCAACGCGTGATTTTGCGTCGCCACATACAGATGCGTTCCTCCTTGTTTGGTTTTTACTGCTGGCCTTGGTCGCCGTGATTATATGCAACCTCCATGCCGCCAGACAACCCCCACCGTAACCTCTTTAATGCCAGTCACTGGTGAAAATGACCGCCCGCCGATCTTCCAGAAATTTGGAAATCGCCTCCGAAAATTTGGAAATTCGGCTCTCCTGCCGGGAACAGCCTTCACGAGGGCAAACGGGGAGTCCTGCCCTCTTCTTTCAACTGTCCCGCCCCGGTGCGCCGACGTAACCCGTGCCCCTCGCCTGCTACTTGCAATCGCCGGTGACCGATGGCACAATAGGCCCTTGCTTTTAACGAAAAAGCCTGAGGGGGTGCTATGGGAGTCCGATACACGACGACGCGCATTAGTTCCAGGTACCACGATGCCATCGTTGATTGGCAGAAGAAGAACTTTCCCGAACTCGAACTTCTTTTGAAATACTGGCATAAATATTTCCCCGGGCTACCGCCATTTGAGCTGGTGGCGAAAGTAGGAGAGTTGCGCTCGGACACGATCGAAGTGGGCAAGTATGCAGGCTGCCAGAAGCTCGAGCGGGCCCGCGAGATGGCGGGAAACATGTTCTACACGGCGCGTCGTGTCATTCGTGCTCAATGCTCGACCGAGTTTGGCTCCATTGAGCAGCATCGGATGAGCCTGGACACCGCCGTCAGTGATGAGGCCCGCTTTGACATTTTGCGCATCATGGCCGAGGAATTACGACACGCCTATCAAATGTTTTGGGTCCTCGACCATGACCCGACGTGGAAGAAACCCGGTCACGGCGATGTGGCCGCTGAAACGATTGAGGAGCTTCTCTCGATGCGCATGGGGTCTCATGTGCTCGATGCTTTCAACATCGAATTCCGCGATTTCCTCGACAACACCGTCTATACAGCAGTCATTGATCTGGTCGGAAAGTATCAGCTCGATATGCAACAGGTCTTCAGCTACGCCCCGATGGCGCGGAGCATGATGCCCATGCTTCAGGAAGAAGGTTTTCACATGGGCTTCGGTCGTCGGTATCTGAAGGAGCTGGCCGTGCAGGCCACTCAAGGAACGGGCCCGTACTCAATAAGCGATATTCAGCGTGCCTTGAACAAGTGGTACCCCCGAGGACTGGAGATGTTCGGCAATGAGCAGGGTGGCGAAACGATGGTCATCTTTGGCTTCAAGACCAAGACTAACGGGCAGGCCCAGGCCGAATATATCGCTGAAGTTCAAGGAATCGTCGAGGGAACGAATGTGGCAATCGTTCGGACTCACCACCCCAACATGCCGCCCGATGAGGCCCGAACGCTTGTCCGGGAGATCCTCACCTCTGGGGAGGTTAAAAAGGGAATCCGCCCCGAAGACCTCCTCTATCTGCCGGATCGAAAATTCTTCCGGCGACGCGGTCCTCAGGAAATCATCCTCAAGCCCTACGATGTTCGCGGGAATCTTCTCACCGAAGGAGGTCGGCCCCTGACGCCGGAACAATACATTCGCTACCTGCAAACGGTTCTCCCCGAGAGCTACCTGGGCAGCGCCGATTTCCGGAATTACGTCGCCTTGCTCACGGAGCACCAGCAGGAAACACCGAGCGAGATGTACTTCGGTTAGAGCGTACGTCTGACGCCGCCTCTTTCAGGCGGCGATGGCAAGACAGGTTCGAGCTGTAGTCTGTTAGCCTTCTCCTCTAAGCGCCGGAGGATCTTTCGATCAGAGAGTGCGCAATCCCTTTGCCTCCTTCTCCCGGAGAGTCTGTCGGCCGGCCAAAAAGTGATTGACGGCAGAAGCAATAGGATTTATGCTATCGCCCAGCAGGTGACCAAACGAAAGGAGGGGGGAAGAATGAATATTGGGCGCATTATCCTTGGTGGTATCGTGGGTGGTTTAATCATCAATGTCGTCGAACAGGTCGTCCATGGCATCCTGCTGCGCGAGCGCTGGGACGAAGCCATGAGGAAAGTAACCGAGCAAGCTGCCGGCATGCAGGCCACCATTCTTTTATGGATTGTCGGGTTTGTCGTGGGCATAGCCCTGGCCTGGCTCTATGCTGCCATTCGTCCCCGCTACGGAGCCGGACCGAAGACGGCCATTATCTGCAGCATTTATCTCTGGATCGTCAGCTCGCTTCTAATGGTCGTAGTCCTCATCCCCTGGAACCTCTGGCCGAGAGATCTCAGCATTATCGCGCTTGTTGTGAGCCTTGTCGAATACATCGTCGCGGGACTCCTCGCAGCAGGGTATCTCTATCGAGAACAAGCCCCGGCTGCGGCTTCGTAATCCTCAACTCCTCAGACGATAATTGCCTGATGATGCTTTCCATCCCGCGCACGCGCGCAAGCGGTTGCTGATTCCTGATGGCGGAATGATGGGCGGTCCTCTCGTGGATATTTGACGGCGATTCGTCCGGTCAGCCACGAGAGAAGATGACGCGAACCCCTAAGGGTGAGAAAGCGAGGATTTTTCACTCGGTTATCCCGGCGAATATGTGGGGATGTCAGAGGACGAGATCTGGGTTCCTCGACGATCCCTCCGAAGAGTCATCCCGACAGCAAAAGTGTTGGCCGGATCTCAAGCGACCCTCGACAATCTCATCGGGGTGTGACAGATTTTACCTTCACCGAGTATGGCGAAAATTTATCCGTTTCGAGCCTGGCGTTATAACCGCGAGCGGGTTGGCGACCTCTCCCGGGTTTTGACCCAACCCTATGACAAGATCACCCCGGAGATGCAGGAGCGGTATTATCGCCTGAGCGAGTTTAATCTCGTGCGCCTCATTCTCGGTCGCGTGCACCCAGACGATGACGATGAGTCGAACGTATACACTCGGGCGCGAGACACGCTCCAATCCTGGGTGAAGGACGGCATTCTCGTCCCGGACCCCCGTCCTGCGCTCTATCTCTACGATCAACGGTATCGCGTTCCCGGAACCGATGAGGTCAAGTTCCGCCGGGGATTCATCGCCCTCGGACAGATCGAGGATTATGAGGCGGGCGTTGTTTTTCGTCACGAGCGGACGCACAGCGCACCGAAGGAAGATCGGCTGCGCCTGCTCCGGCATACGCATGCGCATTGCGAATCTATCTTCATGCTCTACCGGGATGAAGAGGAAGTGATCGAACGCTTGCTCCAAGGCGTGAGGGCTTCTTTGCCGGACCTCTCCGTTGTGGATGAATATGGTGTCGAGCATCTTCTGTGGGTCGTTAGCGACGAGGCTCTCATCACAGCCGTCCAGCAAGCGATGGCGGCCCACAGGCTCGTCATTGCCGACGGGCACCACCGTTATGAGACAGCTCTCGCCTATCGCAACGAGCGCCGCGCGGAAGCATGCCGCTCGGACGACACACAGCCCTATGAACGGATGCCCATGACCTTCTTCAACATCGCGGCGGGAGGACTGACGATTTTGCCGACCCACCGGCTCATTCACCGGCTGGAACGGTTCGACTTACCGAGGCTCCTGGAATTCCTTTCACAGCATTTCGAGCTGGCCAGCGCTTCTGTCGGCGAGCATAGCGACGAGGTCCTCGCCGCTCTGTCCGATGACCTTCGGCGACGGGGCCGCGACCGCATCGCCATCGGGATGTATCCGGCACCGGGCGATCGGTTTTACTTCCTGACATTCAGGCCGACCGGGTCAACGGAAACACTTCTCAACGGACTCAGTCCCCGTGAGCGGAGTCTGGACGTTGTCATCCTCCATCGAGTGATCCTCGAAGGAGGATTGGGACTTTCGCCTGAAAGGATCGCACTGGAACCACCCATTACGTATCTCCGGGAATTTCCCGAAGGGATTCGAGCAGTCGCCTCCGGCAATGCACCGATCTGTTTCTTTCTCAACCCGACCCGCGTCGAGCAGGTCTGGGAGATGGCCCTCGCCGGAGAAGTTCTGCCGCAGAAGTCAACCGACTTTTATCCCAAGCTTCTTTCCGGCCTCACGATTTATCGGCTGGACTCGCCCTGAACAACGACGCGAGCGAACCGATCAACCCCAGGCTGTTCATCTGAAGACGCTCTTGACGTGCGAACCTCAGTGCAGCCACGGCAGAATCTCCCCTATTTTTCATAGGCGCGGGTTTGGAGAATCGTTTGAATTTCCCGGATGCACCACTCCAGCTCATCGTCCGTTGTATAGAAATGAGGTCCTAACCGAATGCCGGCGCCGGGACGGTAATCAACGAGAATGTTCCGGCGGATAAGCTCTCGCGTGACGGCCTGACCATGAGGAACATCGAGGACAACCGTTCCGCCGCGAGAGGCACTCTCCCGGGGAGAGGCCACGCGAAAACCGGCGTCATCGGCCAGCTCGATGAGCCGGTTGGTTTGACGCATGGATTTCGCGCGGATCGCTTCGACGCCGATCTCGTTGATGATTTCGTATCCCGGGCGAGCGGCATAAAGCGCGGGAATGTGAGGCGTCCCCGTGAGGAAGCGAAAGGCCGTATCGGCGTACCGGATCGGGCCTGATTCAAAGGCGAACGGATCCCGGTGGGCCATCCAGCCGGTCACGCGAGGCTCCAATTGACTCCAGAGATCGCGACGCACGTAGAGATAGCCTGCTCCGGGTCCTCCGCAGAGCCACTTCACCGAGCCCCCGGTGGCGAAATCCAGCCCGATGCGACGTACGTCCACGGGAACCGTCCCCACTGATTGGTAGAGATCGGCCAGAACGTACGCGCCCACCTCATGCGCCCGCTGCGTGATCGTCTCGAGGTCCTGGATGAACGAACTTCGATACAGGACGTGCGAGACGCACACGAGTTGTGTTTCCTCATCAATTGCCGCCAGCATCCGTTCGAGCGGCAGGGTGATGCCATCATCGGAAGCGACCGTGACAACCCGTGCTCCGAGGCGCTCCTGGGCGTGGTAAAGATAGAGCGTCGAAGGAAAGGCCAGGCTCTCGCAGACGATTTTGTTGCGGCGGCCCGTCCAAGTGAAACACGAAAGGACGATGGCGATGCAGGTGGAGACATTCGGATGCATGACCACTTCGCCCGGTCCGGCCCCGATGATCCGCCCGATGAGATCGCCAAGGGTCACGGGCATCTCCCACCATCCCTCCTCCCAGGCCCGGATGCCGCGTCGCATCCAGACATCGGCATATTCCTGAAGGCTCTCCATTGCCCGTCGGGGCATCGCTCCGAGCGAGTGACTGATCATGTAGACGGTTGTATCGAGGATGGGGAATTCCTTGCGCCAGGCCAGAAGTGGATCCATACCCTGTTCTCTCCGTGACTTTTGCTCCGTCCTGGGGATGTGAGGGTGCAAAGGAACGGGGCCGTCGTATTCACTCGCCGAGGGGATAGCGACCGGCCTCCACGACCGCGTGAGCGAGACGACGTCGCGCCGCCACCGTGTCCGGCGGGACGTATCGCAAGAGGCGACGCACTGTCGTCAGATGACGGGACAGTTCGCTGCCCTCGCTGCACGCCGTCAGGGCGATCTCGGCCAGCATCTCCACCTTCATGAGCGCCTGCGTGGTATAGGTCCGGATGCCGGCAATCTGGAGCTGCGCAGCATCATGGCCTCGCCGCGCGATGATTTTTCCGGCGCGCATGAGACCGCTCTCGATGGCGAAAATTTCCATGATCATATCGCTCAGAGCGCCGACGACCTCCTGCTCCTCGGCCAGCCCGGCGGCGTATCGCTCCAGGGCGACTCCGGCAACGAAGAGCAGGGCCTTCTTGGCCTGGGTGAGCATCAGCTTCTCAGCCGCCAGGGGATCTTCATCGCTGACCGAAAGTGGAGCGGCGGATTCGCCTTCTGTCGCCACTCTCCTGACAGCCTCGCGCAACGGGAGATGTCCGGACTGAGCCCGACGGGCGAGCATTTCGGTGATGAGCAGGCGGTTGATCTCGTTCGTCCCTTCAAAGATGCGGTTGATGCGGGCGTCACGATAATAGCGCTCGACCGGATACTCCTGGCTGTACCCGTTGCCGCCGAAAATCTGCACCGCTTCATCCACGACGTAGTGAAGGAATTCGCTGGCCATCACCTTATTGATGGCGCATTCAATGGCATATTCTTCGACGGCCTTCATTCGCTGCAGTTGATCATCGGAGGCGATTCCGGCCAGGGCATGATCAATGAGTCCGGCCGTTCGATAGACCATGCTTTCAGCGATCCATAGCCGGATAGCCATCTCGGCGAGCTTGTGCTTGATCAAACCGAAGTCGGAAATCGGACGACCGAACTGATGACGCTGTCGCGCGTACTGGGCAGCATCGCGGAGGGCGAGCTTCCCCACACCCACACAGCCCGCCGCCAGTTTGAGCCGACCAAGGTTGAGGACATTGAAGGCGATCTTATGGCCTTTGCCGATTTCGCCGAGAAGGTTCTCTGCCGGAACGAGGGCGTTGTCGAAGGTGAGCGCCCGCGTCGAAGACCCCTTAATCCCCATCTTCTTCTCCTCGTTGCCGATGATGAGACCTGGAGTCGTCCGGGGAACGATGAAGGCGGAAAATTTTTCTCCTCCGATCTTGGCGAAAGTGACGAAGATGTCGGCGAATCCGGCATTGGTGATCCACATCTTCGACCCGTTGAGGACGTAGTGGCGACCGTCCGGACTGAGATCGGCGCGCGTCTTTCCGGCCAGCGCGTCCGACCCGGCTTCGGGTTCGGTCAGTGCATACGCCGAGATCATCTCCGCCGTGGCCAATTTGGGGAGATATTTTTGCTTCTGCTCCGGCGTGCCGAACATCACAATTGGAGCCGTCCCGATGCCGGAGTGACCGCCGAAGGTCACGGAGAAGGAACTGTGCATCCCGATTTTTTCCGAGACGATCATAGCACTGACCTTATCCAGGCCCATGCCCCCGTAGGTCTCCGGGATTTCCACCGACAGCAGCCCCAGTTGACCGGCGCGGCGGAGAAGCTCGATGGTGAGTTCAAAGTTCTGATGTTCGATTTCCTCGCTATGGGGAAAGACTTCCTTCTCCATGAACTCCTCCGTTGTCCGCGCGATCATCTGTTGTTCCTCGGTGAAATCTTCGGGCGTGACCGTGACCTCGGCCGGATGGTCCTCGATGAGAAAGCTGGCACCTTTGAGCGACGGATGCGGTGTTACTGTCATTGCGTCATTGCCTCCTTGGAAAATCCCTCGCCCACAGATGCAGGGTTCGTACGGATAAAACATCCGTGGCCACTTCTCATCCATGGGGAGATCATCGTTTGTGACGTGCGATAGCACATGGCCGATTCCTCTCGAAGAACGCGCCCGGGCACCGGCTTCGGGGGAGAAGCAGAGATACGGGCGGTGGCGAGGCGAACGCAAGCTCGATGCGCCCTTCGCCCGTGCGGGGGTGACCGCTGTCGCGCGGGCTCAGTCCACTCGCTCAAAAATCCCGGCAGCGCCCATTCCTCCGCCGATGCACATGGTGACCATGCCGTAGCGCGCCCGCCGGCGTTTCATCTCATTGAGGAGCGTGGCCGTGAGTTTTGCTCCCGTGCAACCCAACGGATGGCCGAGCGCAATGGCTCCCCCATTGACGTTGACCTTGTTCATGTCGAGTTCGAGCAGCTTGATGACCGACAGAGCCTGGGCAGCGAAGGCCTCGTTCAGTTCAATGAGATCAATCTGACTCAGGTCGAGGCCCGCCAGCCGCAGGGCCTTGGGGATGGCCGCCACTGGTCCGATCCCCATTTCCTCGGGGGGAACGCCGGCCACCGCATAGGCGCGAAAGACCGCAAGGGGCTTTATTCCTAACTGCTCGGCCTTCTGCCGCGACATGACGACGACGGCAGCAGCTCCATCGCTCATCTGCGAAGAATTGCCCGCCGTGATGGTTCCCTCGGCATGAAATGCCGGTTTCAGTCGGGCCAGGGCTTCGAGCGACGTATCGCGCCGGGGGCCTTCATCGGTGTCGAAGATGATCTCCTCGACGGTGACCTTCCCTCCATCCCCGAATTTCTCTCGTCGCACAGGCAGAGGCACAATCTCATCCTTGAACGCGCCCGAATCAATCGCTGCGATGGCGCGTTGATGGCTGCGGAGGGAAAATTCATCCTGCTCCTGACGGGAAATTCCGTACTTTCGCACGAGATTTTCCGCCGTCAATCCCATGCTCAGGTAAACGTCGGGATAGGTGTCAACGAGCGTGGGGTTGGGAGAGACTTTATTACCTCCCATGGGCACGAGGCTCATGGACTCCGTACCCCCGGCAATGATCACATCGGCGAACCCGGCCATGATGCGCTCGGCCGCGAGCGCGATCGTTTGCAGCCCTGACGAGCAAAACCGGTTGACCGTCATGGCCGGAACCGTATAGGGGAGACCGGCGCGGAACGCCGCAATGCGTGCGACGTTCATCCCTTGCTCGGCTTCCGGCATGGCGCAGCCGAGAATCACATCGTCAACTTCCTCCGGCTGAATCTGCGGGACGCGTCGGAGAGCCTCAGCGATGACGGCTCCGGCCATATCATCCGGTCGGGTGTGGCGCAACGTCCCCTTGAAGGCTTTACCCACAGCGGTTCGGACGGCACTGACGATGACGGCCTCACGCATGATGCACTCTCCTTACGAAAAATGTGACGCGGGCTTTGCGGCCCGGGCACGGTCGCACGCTGGAAAGTCTGGGCTCCTGCTGATTGTTTCCCGTCGCACGCCCGTGCCTGAACAGCTTCTCAATTCCTCAGCGGCTTTCCCTCCTTGAGCATGTAGGCGAGCCGCTCCTGCGTTTTTCGCTCGCCAAGAAGGGAGAGAAAGGCTTCGCGTTCCAGATCGAGCAGGTCCTGTTCGGACACCAAGCGCGGACTTTTGACATCACCGCCAGAAAGAACCCAGGCCAGTTTGCGCCCGACGTGTCCATCATATTCAGTGATGTATCCGGCGCGGACGGCCAGATGAATGGCCAGCTTGAGCGCGGCATAACCGGCTTCGCCCATCACCGGAATGTCGGTGCGTGGTCGGGGCGGCTGGTAACCTTCGAGCACGAGCGCCTGAACCGTTCGTTTGGCGGCATCAATGAGCCGATCTTTGTTCATCACGATGATGTCGGCCGGACGGAGAAAGCCAAGCTGCCGGGCTTCCAGGGCACTCGTCGAGACCCTGGCGCGACCGATCGTCTCAAAGACCGGCTTGACGAAGGGGAGAAGATCAACGGAATCGCCCTTCGGAGCGCGATCCGTCCAGCGCAGAAGCAGCTCTTTCGTTCCGCCTCCACCGGGGATGAGGCCGACGCCCGTTTCCACCAGACCGATGTAGGATTCGGCGGCAGCACAAACGCGATCGGCATGCATGACGACTTCGCATCCTCCGCCGAGCGTCAGCCCGAAAGGAGCGGCGACTACCGGCTTGGGCGAATAGCGCAGCGACATATTGGCCGTTTGAAAGGCCCGAATCATGCGATCAATCTCATCCCATTCACCCTCCTGAGCGGCCATGAGCATGAGCATGATGTTGGCTCCGGCGGAGAAATTCCCTCCCTGATTGCCGATGACCAGGCCCTCGAACTCGCGCTCGACTCTCACCAGCGCCGACCTCATCATCTCAATCGTATCGCCGCCGATGGCATTCATCTTGGTGTGAAACTCCAGGCAGGCGACGCCGTCGCCCAGATCAATGAGCGTGGCTCCGGGATTTTTCAGTACGACGCGATTTCGCTCTTTGAGCGAGGCCAGGAGAATAACGCCCGGCCGCTCTTCTTCCTCCCGATAGGCTCCGGTCTTGTAGTCGAAGAAATAGCGGCGTCCGTCGCGTTTGAGATAGAACCTCTTCTCCTCGGTCCGGAGGACGTCCTTGATGACATCGGGAAGGGACTGTCCCTCGGCCTCCATCCGCCTGGCCAGCTCAGCCACTCCGATGGCATCCCAGGTCTCGAACGGGCCGAGGTCCCAGTTGAACCCCCAGGTCATGGCCCGATCCACCTGAACGATGTCATCGGCGATTTCCGGCAGACGACGAGCCGCGTACAGAAGCGTCTCGCTCATCGTTCGCCAGATGAAGGTGGCCGCCCGATCTTTCGCCTCCAGCAGCGCTTTCAGCCGCGCTCCGGTATCCTCAATTGAACGGGCCATGTCCACCGAAGGAAACTTCGGCTTCCGTTGCTGTCGGTATTCCAGCGTCGCCGGATCGAGGACGAGGATCTCGCCCGTGACGCGGTCTTTTTTGTAGAATCCCTGGCCGGTTTTGTTGCCGAGCCAGCCTCGCTTCACCATCTCTTTGATGAAATCGGGCACGACAAAGAGGTGCCGCTTCTCATCGTCGGGGACATTGGCGTAGAGGTTTTCCACGACGTAGACGAGCGTATCTATCCCGGCGAGATCGGCCGTGCGAAAGGATGCCGTCTTGGGATGCCCGATGAGCGGTCCCGTGAGGGCATCCACCTCCTCAATGGTGTATCCCTCATCCAGCATCACCCTGAGGCAGCACATGAGAGAAAACGTGCCGATCCGATTGGCGATGAAATTGGGCGTGTCCTTGCAGTAGACGATCCCCTTGCCGAGAAAGCGATCGCAGAAGTCAGCAACGCGCGCGACGGCGTCGGGAGACGTCTCCGCCGTTGGAATGATCTCCAGAAGCTTCATGTAGCGCGGCGGATTGAAGAAATGAGTGCCGAAAAAGAGTCGCCGCCGATCGGGAGAAAATCCCTCGGCCAGCCGCGCAATAGGAATCCCCGACGTGTTCGTCGTGACAATTGCCTCCGGTTTGAGATAGGGTTCGATGCGACGGTAGAGCGATTTCTTGATGTCGAGATTCTCCACCACCGCTTCGATCACCCAGTCAGCGGTCTTCAGCAACTCCAGATGGTCTTCAAAATTTCCAATCGTGATCAACTCCGCCAGACTCTCATCGAAAAAGGCCGCCGGTTTGAGTTTCTTCGTTTGCTCCAGGGCCTGACGGACAATCCGATTCCTCACCTGGGGGCTTTCGAGCGTGAGTCCCTGAGCTTGCTCTTCGGCAGTGAGTTCTCGGGGAACGATATCCAGGAGCACCACAGAGGTTCCCGCATTCGCCAGATGAGCGGCGATCTGACTGCCCATTACGCCCGCTCCCAGAACAGCCGCTCGTTCGATTCGTGGGCGCATAAATCACCTCCTCGGAAAGGAGCGCCGGTCTTCCCGCCTCCGCTCTGTCGCAGACGGGGAAGTCGGCTCCACGTTAGCTCTCCTGATAAAGCGCGTCAATGACGTCACGATACTTCGTTTCGATCACCCGGCGACGGGCCTTCAGCGTCGGCGTCAGTTCTCCCCCTTCGATGGTCAGAGGAGTGGGAAGGAGGGCGATCCTCTTGATGCGCTCGTAGGACGAGACGTCCTGCATCAGGCGATCTACTTCCTCCTGAACGAGGGCGATGACCTGCGGATGAGCGATGAGTTCTTCGTCATGATTGACGGTGATGCCTCTCTCGGCCGCTCGTCGTCTGAGCAACTCCATCTGCGGGACGATCAGGGCAGCTGGAAACTTTCGCTCATTGCCGACGACGACGGCCTGGCTGATGAGCGGACTGCTGACGAGCAATCCTTCGAGCATCTGCGGGGAGACGTATTTGCCGCCGCTCGTCTTGATCAAATCTTTCTTCCGGTCGGTGATCACCAGATATCCGTCTTCATCCAGATAGCCGACGTCGCCCGTTTTGAACCATCCATCGGGAGTGAAAGAGGCGGCCGTTTCGTCGGGCCGATTGTAATAGCCCCTCATCACATTCGGCCCGCGAACGAGAATTTCGCCATCGTCAGCAATCTTCACCTCAACGCCGGGAATAGGTTTCCCCACCGTCCCGATCTTATTCGCCCCCGGAGGATTGACCGAGACGACCGGTGAGGTCTCCGTCAACCCATAGCCCTGGAAAATCTCGATTCCCAGACCGAAGAAAAAGAGCGCCGTCTCCGGTGAGAGCGAGGCTCCGCCGGAAATCATCGAGCGGAGGCGATCCAGACCGGCTCCCGTCTTGATCCTCGACAGGAGAAAGGCTGACGCCGCGTCATATTGCACTTCGAGCAGCGGATCAACGGGCTGCCGACGCGATTTCAGTTCCGCCCACCGACGGGCCACCGACAACGCCCAACGGAGAAGCCGCCGCCGTCGCTCCGGCAGAGCCTCAACCGTTGCGATGATCTTCTCCTGCATCTTCTCGAACATGCGCGGCACGCCGACGAGCATCGTGGGTCGAACCTCGCGCAGATTGTCACCGACCTTGTCGAGCGACTCCGCATAATAGATGGAACTCCCCCGGGAGAGGTGGCAATAAAATGCCTGCCGTTCAAAACTGTGCGAGAGGGGTAAAACGGAGAGCACCGTCTCTTCGCCCTCACTCATGAGGACATCGAGCGACGCCCGAACATTGGTCGCGATGTTGGCGTGGGTGAGGATGACTCCTTTCGGCTCGCCCGTCGTTCCCGAAGTGTAGAGCAACGTGGCGACATCATCCGGCTGTACGCTGCGACGCAGGTCATCGTAGAGGTGGGGGTGGGAGAGCGAGAGCTTTTCCCCTTCCTCCTTGAGGGAGGAAAACAACAGGAGATTGTCGTCGGTGGCTATCCGGTCAAAGGTGATGACCCGTTTGATCGTTTCATTTCGGCGGAGCGCGTCGCGAATGCGGCTATATTGATCGGAGGTCGAGAGGACGAACCAGCGGGCGCCCGAATCGCGGAGGATGAACTCAATCTGGCCGACGGCCTGTGTCGCGTGCAGCGGGACGCTCACGGCTCCCACCGCCAGAAGCGCCAGGTCGGTCAGCGTCCACTCGATACGATTCTCCGAGAGTAACGCGACGTGATCTCGGGGGCGGACGCCAAGCGCATAAAACCCCAATGCGTACGAACGAACGTCACGCCACAATTGCTCGGCAGATACGTGGATCCACCATCCTTCGGACTTGTAGTTGAGAAGGTCGGGCTTGTCCCGGTGCCGCTCAATGGCGTGGGCGAACAGCTCGTTGATCGTCGTCGGCGTCGGCGCCATATTTCTTGTTTCGAAAGCGGTTTAACTATACGCAGGCCGTTCCCCGTTGGCAAGCTCTTTTTCCTCCTAACCGGCACAAAGGAAGCCCCTCAGAGACCCCTCGTTGCATCGAATCTCCGGATGGTGACGGTCTCCGGTCGTTCACAAGGCGCCCGCAACCGAGTGCTTCACAAAAAACGAGAGAGCGCCCGCCGCTCGGCCTCGTGATACCCGCGGGCGAAGGTTCTCCGAAAGTATCGCCGGCCGACCAGCGCACGCTTTTGCGAAGAAAATCAAGGCACCTCTTCCTCCTTGGTTTATGAGAGATCGAGGCGGCGTGCTGTCGAACTCTTGCTGACCTGAACCAGCCCCGGGCGGGGCGGCCTTCTTTTCACCCTGCCACTGAACCTTTGGAGAGAGCGGCTACCGGATGTCAGTTCATGAAGGGACGAACACAAGCCGCGAAGGAAGGAGCAACTTCATCATGAGGCGGCGTCATGACCCTGCGCTTTTATTCCCATGCCCGTGCTCGGAAATGTATTTCTCAACGACGGTGATGAAGATGTTCAGTCGCTCTGTCAACTCCGCCTGGGCCTGGGCCATTTCCTGGATTTTCGTCTCTGTTCGACGTTGCGCTTCGGCGAGCTGACCGATCTGACCTGTGTTGGTTAAAGTGGCCTGCGCGAGCACGCCAACGTTATCCGTCAGATTCTTCATGTCCTCGACGAGCTTCTGCACGTCGGCCGTCAATCGCTGCACGTCCGCCGTCAATCGTTGCACCTCCGCCGTCAGCTTCATCTGTTCGGCCGAGAGCTGCGCCTGGTTTTCGATCAGAAACTGAATTGCTCGTTCCATCTCTTCGTTTGTCATGCAATTTTTGCTCCCTTCGACGACTCTTTCCCGCGTTACAACCCAACACGATAGACGGTGGCCAGGAAGATGTCAACGGGCCAAGCCTGCCTTTAAGTACCTGCTTTCATCGGTTCATACCCCCTGTGTCTTTGATGATGCGATTACAGCGGGCTCGTCTATTCGGAAGATCAACGAAAACGATGCTCAAGCGGGGTCGGATATATGAGACCAAGACCGATGCAGCAAAATGTCATACATCATGCCGGCGCATCCACGCTGGGGACGGGACGGACGTTCTCAGGTAGACCCGGCTTGGGACCGAGAGGGATAATGTCGTCGCGACGCGTCCGGTGAAAATGACCAGTGCTGGTGGAGGATGATGGCGCACGGCGCAGACTGGGCCATCAGCCGATGGGTCCGTCGTGACGAAAATTTGGATGAGAGCGTTATCTGGGTGTTTGCTTGTGCTACCGGGTGATCCCGGCCAGTTAAGGAAAATGCATGTTGACAGGCCGGATATTTTCAGGTAAACAACACGACTCATCCACGGAAAAATGACGATGAGAGGGTGAGGGTGAAAGTCTACATCAGGCGTGGAGGGCTTGCGCCCCGATGGAGGCCGCAGCGACGAGAGGTGGGTCGAGCTATCCTCATTCTTTCGATTGCATTGCTGACTGTTACGTTTCTCATCCTGGTTCAGTTTGCGGGGGGACCGTCGGCGGGTCAGCCGATTGTCTTCAATCACCGTATTCACGCCGAGAAGCAGATTGATTGCCTTTTTTGCCATCAATACGCCAGCTCACAATCTGTTGCCGGGATGCCGAGCGTTCAGTTATGCGTGACCTGTCACTCAGGACTGGGCACGCAAACCGACGAGGTCAAGAAGATCTTCACCTACTGGGAGAAGCGCAGAGAGATCCCCTGGGTCCGTGTTTATCGCTTCTCCCCACAAGCCCAGGTCATTTTCACTCATGCCCGCCATGTGGCAGCGAATATTTCTTGCACGGTCTGTCATGGCGATGTGGCACAGATGACGGTGGCGGTGCGGGCTGTGGAACACACAATGGGATGGTGCGTGGACTGCCATAAACAGAATCAGACGAAGTTTGCCCATCCGGATCTGGCAACCGACTGTCTGACCTGCCACAAATAGAGCGAGATGGGAGACGATGAAAAGGCGTGAATTTCTCATCACGACGGCACTCGGAGCAGGTTCGACCGTTCTCCTCGAAAGCTGCGGCCATAGCGAAGAGAAGATCATCCCGCTCCTTATCTCGGAGGAGCAACTGATTCCCGGCGCCGAGCAATGGACCGCCAGCGTCTGCCGTCAGTGTGCGGCGGGGTGTGGCATCCTCGTGCGGACGATGATGGGAGAGCGGGAGACGATCGTCAACGGCGAACGCGTCCGTTTGAGTGTGCGGCAGGCCAAAAAGATCGAAGGGAACCCGGATCATCCGGTCAATCGCGGACGATTGTGCGCCCGGGGACAGGCGGCTCTTCAGGTGCTCTATAATCCCGACCGGGTGAAAACCCCTCTCAAGCGAGTGGGCCCGCGGGGATCGGGTCACTTTCAACCGGCCTCGTGGGATGAGGCCCTGGAACTTGTCACCGTCCGGCTCAAGGAGCTGCGCGAGCAAAACGAGCCGCACACGCTGCTGTTTCTCACCGGTGCGCTTCAGGGACCGACCACCACCGTCATCGAGCGTTTCCTGCAGGCCTTCGGCTCGCCGAACCTGATCCGTCATGATGCGTTCGCTCCTGATCCTGTGCGTGAAGCGAACCGCTTGACGATGGGATATGATGCCTACGCCGCCCTCGACCTGGAGCGAACAAACTACCTGCTCTCGTTCGGTGCCGGCTTTCTGGAAACCTATCTCTCCCCGGTGCAGTACAGCCGGGGATTCGGGCATATGCGTCAGGGGCGTCCCGGGCGCCGGGGGAAAATAGTTCAAATCGAACCGCGATTCTCGCTAACGGCAGCCAATGCCGATGAATGGGTCCCGGTGAAGCCGGGAACGGAGGGCGCTCTTGCCCTGGCGATGGCCCATGTCATCATGCAGGAGGGGTTGTACGACAAAGAGTTCGTCTCCCGATCCAGCGAAGGATTTGAGGAATTCCGGCGTTTTGTCGAGGAAAACTACCATCCCGATCGCGTGGCCTCTTTCGCCGATGTTGCCGCCGCGCGCATCCGTCGCATCGCCCGGGAATTCGCCACTCATCGTCCGGCTCTTGCGCTCGCCGGAGATGCGGCTACGGCCCACACGAACGGACTGTTCACAGCGGTAGCTGTCGCGGCGCTCAATGCCCTGGTCGGGGCCATCGGCGCACCTGGAGGGATTTTCTTTGACGCGCCTCCCCCACTCGGGCCCCTGCCGCCGGTGATGCTTGACGACGTGGCGCGACGGGGACTTGATCGCGTCCCTCTTGGCGGGGCGCCCCGAAGCGCACTGACCCTCGCCGAACAGCTCCTGTCGTCTCAGCCCTACCCCATGCGGGTGGCATTCATCCATGAGACGAATCCCGTCTTCACGCTGCCGGAGGCGGCGAAGGTGAAAGAGGCGCTCGACCGTGTCCCCTTCATTGTGAGCTTCTCACCCTTCCTCGACGAGACGGCGACGCTGGCCGATGTCATTTTGCCCGATCACGTTCCGCTCGAAAGCTGGACCGATGCCATCCCCGTCTCAGGAACAGGACGTGCGGTGTTCGGTATCGGGCAGCCGATTGTCGCGCCGCTTCACGATACGCGCAGCACGCCCGAGGTTTTGATCCAGTTGGCGAAAGCTCTCGGGGGGAGTGTGGCGGCGTCCTTCCCCTGGGAGAGTTACAGCGATGTCCTCAAGACGGTGGCTCGCGGCCTGTTCGCCGCGCGACGGGGATCCGTCGTGGCCGAGGACTTCGACTCGTTCTGGGATCAACTGGTGACCAAAGGGGGCTGGTGGGACGACGCCGTTCCCTCTCCGATCGCGTTTCGGACACCTTCCAGGAAATTTGAATTCGTCATCGGGCGAAAGGGTTCCGGCATCCCGGAGATGGAGACAGAACCGCAGTTCGCCGGAGACGGATCAGACTATCCTTTTCATCTCATCGTTTATCCCTCGGTGGCTTTCGGTGACGGGCGGGGTGCGAATCAACCGTGGCTTCAGGAGATGCCCGACCCGATGACGACGGCGTGCTGGGGCTCATGGGTGGAGATCAATCCGAAGACGGCGGAACGACTCGGCGTGAAGGAAAATGATCTCGTTTGGATCGAATCTCCCTACGGGAGGGTTCAAGCTCCTGTACTGCTCTTTCCGGGCGCGCGGCCCGATACCCTTCATATTCCCGTCGGGCAGGGTCACGATGCCTATGGGCGCTATGCACAGCATCGCGGCGTCAATCCCCTGAAGATTCTTGCTCCCCTGCGGGAGCCGCGCACGGGCTCGCTCGCCTGGGCCGCCACGCGCGTCCGCGTCTCCAAAGCGGAGGGAAGCAAACGCATTGTGAAAATCGGCTTTGACCGACGTCACACGGAAGCGGAGAGGAGGTAACCGAATGCCCCACTGGGCGATGGTGATTGATCTCGATCGCTGCACCGGCTGCGAAGCCTGTGTGATCGCCTGTCATGCGGAAAACAACATCCCCATCGTCGGCGAAGAGCAATCGGCGAAGGGCCGACAGGTGAACTGGATTCGGGTGGAGCGTTACTGGGAAGGCGAATATCCCAACGTGCGGGCGCGTTTCATCCCGGTGCTGTGTCAACACTGCGACGCGGCGCCGTGCGAACCGGTCTGCCCGGTCTATGCGACGTATCACAATCCCGAGGGCCTCAACGCCCAGGTCTACAATCGCTGTATCGGCACGCGCTTTTGCGCCAACAACTGTCCCTACTCGGTGCGCTACTTCAACTGGTTTGATCCGCGGTGGGACACCCCCCTCGACGAGCAACTCAATCCCGACGTCGCCATCCGCAGCAAGGGGATCATCGAAAAGTGTAGCTTTTGCATTCAACGGATTCATCGCGCGCGACAACGGGCGCGGGAGGAAAACCGCGCGATTCGGGACGGAGAGGTGCAGCCGGCCTGCGCTCAATCCTGTCCCGCCGAAGCGATGGTCTTTGGCGATCTCGACGACCCGGAGAGTCGTGTATCGCGCCTGGCGGCCAGTCGGCGGGCCTTCCATCTGCTCGGTGAGCTGGGAACGAAACCGCGCGTGATTTACCTCAAGGAGGACGAGTGGAATGAACCACCGGCTGAGTGACGCCGAGATCAATCGCGACTTGCTTCGGCCACTGGTGGAGACGGGCCGGGGATTCTATCTGACGGCAACGCTTCTGGCCGGGCTCGTCCTCTACGGCGCTGCCGTGTGGGGCTATCAACTGTACACGGGCCTGGGCGTGGCCGGGATCAACCGGCCGGTTCAGTGGGGTTTTTACATCACCAATTTCGTCTTCTATATCGGCATCAGTCATGCGGGAACGCTCATTTCGGCGATTCTGCGGCTGTGCAATGCCGGGTGGCGCCACCCGGTGACGCGTTGTGCCGAAGCCATCACGGTTTTCGCCCTGATGGTCGGAGCCATGCATCCGCTCATTGATCTCGGTCGGGCGTGGAAATTTTACTGGGTGGCTCCCTATCCGAACGAGCGCGGTCTCTGGCCCAACTTTCGCAGCCCCTTGCTGTGGGACTTCATGGCGATCACGACGTACCTGACGGGCAGCCTTCTTTATCTTTACATCCCGATGATCCCCGACCTTGCTGTGGTGCGCGATAAAGTCGTCGGCTGGCGCAAACGCCTCTACACTCTGCTGGCGCTCGGCTGGCGAGGGACCGAGCGGCAGTGGCACCGACTGGAGAAAGCCATCACCGTCATGGCGATCATCATCATTCCCGTCGCCGTCTCCGTCCATACGGTCGTCTCGTTCGTCTTCGCCATGACCATTCAGCCGATGTGGCATAGCACGATCTTCGGCCCACTTTTTGTCGTCGGCGCGATTTTTTCGGGAATCGCGGCGTTGATCGTCGCCATGGTCATCCTGCGCAAGGTTCTCCACCTCGAACCCTATTTGCAGCCGCGTCATTTCAGTAATCTCGGCCTGCTGCTTCTGACCATGAGTTTGCTCTGGTTCTATTTCACGTTCGCCGAGTACTTGACCGTCTGGTACGGCAACATCAGCGAAGAGATGGAGAACTTTTGGTTCAAACTTCGCGGTCCGTTTGCTCCCTGGTTCTGGGCAATGGTGGTCACCAATTTTGTCATTCCCGTTCCCCTGCTGGCTTTCCGGAAAACGCGCACGATCACCGGATGCTTTATTGCCTCCGTATCGGTGCTTGTCGGAATGTGGCTGGAGCGGTTCGTCATCGTCGTGGGCTCGCTGTCGCGCCCCCGGATGGAGTTCGCCTGGGGCGATTACGCTCCAACGTGGGTGGAAATCTCGCTCTTCATCAGCAGCATCGCGTATTTCGCCTTGCTCTACGTCATCTTCACCAAGCTCTTTCCCATCGTCTCGATCTGGGAGTTCAAGGAAGGTCAACGCCTGGTTGAGCATCGCGTCATTCGACGCGTTCCCGCTGTGGCCGAAGCGGATTGAGCTGTAGGCCCGGGACCTTTGCCAGTCGAAACTGTTATATGCTCATGGAAATTGCCGATGTCACCCCCTGCATCGTTGCCGGTGCGAGGGGAGACAGGAGCCATCGTCAGGAAGCAAAGGACAAGGTCAACGCGGTAAACGAGAAATCCCTCCCCGAGCAGAGTGAGGACCTGCCGGGGGAAAAGATAATCGGGAGGGCGTGACATGGCGGGGGTTGTGTACGCTCTGCTCAATAATCCATCACAGGCAGAACGCGCCGTGGATCAACTTCTGGCCGCCGGGTTCGACCGCGAGTGGATCACGGTACGGTCCTCGGAACCTTTTCTCGAATGGAGGCTCCCTGTCGGCGGTGAGGAGCAAAAGACTCGAATCCCCTTCTTTGCCACTCTGGGAGGGCTTCTCGGTGGTGCCGTGGGGTTCTCGCTGGCGGCGTTCACCTCGATGACGATGAATCTTGTGACGGGAGCAATGCCGATCATCGCTCCAGGACCAACCGGTATCGTCACGTTCGAGCTGACAGCGCTCGGGGCGATCTTCGGAACCGTCATTTCGCTCATCGCCGAGACGGGATTGGGGCGTGGTCTCCGATCCCCGGACCTGGATGAACCGGACCTCGCCCGGGCCGTCGCCGATGGAGCTTTGCTGTTGAGCGCCCACTGCCCGAGCGAGAAGGAAGTCGCCCAGGCAGCGACCGTCCTGGAAGAGGCGGGAGCAGCCATTGTCAGGGTTCGATAGCAACCGAACTCTTTTTGCACTGATGACCGATCATCTTTGGGAACAAGGAGCGTGATATGAGGAAATCTCTCATGGGCCGACTTTTTATTCTCTGTCTCATCGTCATTTTCTTAAACATCGCGCTGGCCTTACGCGATCATATGCCATCGTCTCGCACGCTCACCGTGCGAAGGGCTTCCGGCGACGTGGTGGCCTCTCCCATCTCCTTCCGGAACGCGGCCGGTCAAGGAGCTGAAGGGTGGAAGCTTCCGGCCAATGCCAAAGAGACCAAAAATCCGATCAAGGCTACGCCGGAATCCGTCGCCAAAGGGAAAGAGCTGTACAAGACCAACTGCCAGATGTGCCACGGCGAGAAAGGTGATGGTCAGGGTCCAATGGCCGCGAACCTTCAGCAAAAACCGGGCAATTTCACCGACAAAAACCTCATGGGGAAATTCACCGACGGCGAACTGTTCTGGATGATCAGCAAAGGAAAGCTCCCGATGCCGGGATATGAAAAGACGCTTTCCAAGGAGAACATCTGGCACATTGTGAATTACATCCGAACGTTCGCCAAGTAGGATCGGGTTGTTCCGAAGCCGAGAGGCTTCACTTCGAGTGAGGTGGATGTTTCACGTCTCCCTACGGTCTGAAGGACGCTGGCGCCGCCTCATTTGACCATCGCACTATTTGCCGGGCACCTCTTCAATGCGCCGATCTTTATCGGCCCGCGTTCCGGACGTTGTACGTCTGGTTGTCTTCTGAAGGCCGGGTCTGCGGCCATGCTCAGAAGACGGCACCTTCACGACCGTGGGGGGAGGAGGTCTGCGGACCGACCTGAACCGGCCCCGATCGTCTTGAAGCGACCCCCGATCAGGGGCCGCTCCTAGAGAAGGCGGCGGTAAAGGTCGAGAGTGCGCTCGATCATTTGGTCTGCGGTGAACTCCTCGGCGACGCGCCGCTGAGCGGCCTCACCCAACCGATTTCGCCGATCGGGATCATCGAGCAGATGCGTGATCGCGCGGGCCAGGGCCACTGCGTCTCCCGGTGGGACGAGCAATCCCGTCACATTGTGCTGATTGACCCAGGAGACGCCGGTCGGTAGTGCCGTGCTCACGACGGGCTTGCCGCAAGCCATCGCTTCCAACTGAACCAGACCGAACATCTCGCTCCGGTGCGTTGAGGGCAAGACAAAAACGTCGCACGCGTGGTAGTAGGCGACGAGCATATCCGAACTGACTTCCCCCTGGAAACTCACTTTGTTTTCCAGCGAGAGTCGTCGAGCGAGTCGCCGAAGTTTCTTCTCCCACGGTCCTTCACCGACAATGAGCAGGTGACCGGCAACCTGCGTCATCGCCCGAATCAGCACTTCGACCCCTTTGTAGTAGACCAGCCGCCCGACGAAAAGGACGATCCGGTCGCCGAATCGCGCCCGGAGCCGTTCCACGCGGCGCTCCGTATCGGCTTCGCGGTGAAACTTCGAAATGTCCACCCCGAAAGGAATGACCACGCACTTTCGGTGCATCGAGCGAAGAACCGGACAACAGGCGAGATGGTGCGGTGTCGCAACGATGATTCTGTCGGCCCGCTCCAGTAACTGATGCACCGCCAGGCGATAGGCGGCGCCGAGGATTTTCTGGCGCACGACATCGCTGTGAAAGGTCACGACCAGTCGCCCCTTCGGCTTCACGAGAAGGTAGGAGATTGTCGCCAGGGGATTGGGCTCATGAAGATGGTAAATGTCAGCTTCCCACCGGGCGAGCGCTTGAGGGAAGCTCGGACAGATGGGGGTTGCTGCGAGCGTGCCCCAGCGGGCCACGCGCGTCACGGTCACGCCCTCGATGACGTCGGTCGTCGTTTCGGCTGCATCGTTGGCGACGAGCACGCGAAGGGAAATGTGCCGACTCAATCCCCGGCAGAGCGTGTGCAATACCGTCTCGATCCCACCGTAATGAGGAGGATAAAATTTTCCGACCTGAAGGACCTTCACATCACAGGCTGTGAAGCCGCTGATCCGTCCTGCTCTCGCCGTCACCTCTGCAGGCCCGTTCCGACCAGTTGCTCTTCCAGGTCTTCGCTGCGGACGACAGGCATCCCGCACGTGTAGTTCTCACACACATATACCGTGCATCCGCTCGGCTCGGAGGACGGGACTCGACCTCGAAGCAGAGGAATCACCTCCGGAGCGTGATCATCGTCGGGACGACCGACGACGATCACTTTGTTGGGGAGAAACCGCCGATGAATAACTCGCAGCATGGCTCGCGTCGGCTCGGCGTCCGGTTCCCCCACGAGCACGAATTCCTTCGACGGTGAGAGCAGGGCGTCGAGGACGCAAAGAAGATGGCCGAATCCACCGGGGAAACGGCTCATTCCCTCCCGCGCGAGGCGGAGAATCGTCGTCGTCTTCTCCCGGTACTCCTCACGATCCAGCAGTCGGCTGAGCCTCAAAAGGACATCCGCAGCGACGGAGTTTCCCGATGGTGTGGCGTTGTCGAAGAAATCCTTGAGACGAACGAGGACATCGGTATGGGCACTCGAGGTGTAGAAGAATCCGCCCAGCTGCGGATCCCAGAAACGCTCGATCATCTCCCGGGCGAGCGCATCTGCCTCTTTCAACCATCGGAGATCAAAATCCACTTCATACAGAGCGAGCAGTCCATCGCACAAACAGGCATAATCGTCGAGAAACGCAGGGATCTTCGCCACACCATCCGTGAAGCAATGGAGGAGTCCTTTTTCCTGACGGAGTCGGGACAGGAGGAACTCGGCATTCCGCCTGGCCACCTGGCGATACCCGTCGCTCTCCAGCACTGCCGCCGCTTCGGCAAAGGCGCGGAGCATGAGGCCATTCCAGGCCACGATGATTTTTTCGTCCCGATGGGGTGGAACGCGCTTTTGACGGGCGGCGAAAAGAATGCGTCGTCCTCTTTCGACGATTTCTTCGAGTTGCTCGACGGAAAGACCTTCGAGTCGGGCCACGATCTCCTTCTCTCGCGGGATGGAGAGAATGTTCTTGCCTTCGAAATTCCCCTGATCGGTCACGCCAAAGTAGCGGCAGACGATGTCACCCTCAGCATCTCCCAGAATGTTGAGGATTTCCTGCCGGGTCCAGACGAAATACTTCCCTTCCTCCCCTTCGCTATCGGCATCCTGAGTGGAATAAAACCCTCCGGAGGGATCGGTCATCTCCCGGATGACATAGTCGAGGGTCTCCTCGACGATGCGCCGATAGAGCGGGTTTCCCGTCGCTTGGTATGCCGCGAGATAGGCGCGGGCCAGAAGCGCGTTGTCATAGAGCATCTTCTCAAAATGGGGGACGAGCCAGCGGGCATCCGTGGCATAGCGGTGGAAGCCGCCGCCCAACTGATCATAAATGCCACCCCGTGCCATCTTCTGAAGCGTTCGTTCGACCATCTCACGGGCCTCATCGCGCCCCGTCCGGTGGAAATAGCGAAGGAGAAAATTCACCGCCATCGAGGGGGGAAATTTCGGGGCCCCGCCGAAACCTCCTTCGTCGGGATCAAACGTGCGGGAAAAATGAGCGAAGGCCAGGTCCATCAGGTCGGCCGTCGGCTCTTCGGGTGAGGGAGCGACATCGTGCAACCGTCGGAGATGCGCCATCAACTCGCGTCCCGCTTGCTGAACATCCTGACGACGCTCACGATAGGTGCGGGCGACGCCGACCAGCACGCGGGCAAATCCCGGCAGCCCATAACGATCTTCCGGCGGAAAATATGTCCCCCCGAAAAAAGGCACGCCATCGGGCGTGAGGAAAACGGTCATCGGCCATCCCCCGTGACCAGTCATCGCCTGAACCGCCGCCATATAGAGGGCATCGAGATCCGGCCTCTCTTCTCGATCCACTTTGATGTTGACAAACAGCTCGTTCATGAGCCGGGCGATCTCCTCATTCTCGAACGATTCCCGCTCCATGACATGGCACCAGTGACAGGCGGAGTAGCCGATGCTGAGAAGAATCGGTTTGTCTTCTCGACGGGCCCGCTCAAATGCTTCCTCGCACCAGGGGTACCAGTCAACAGGATTGTAGGCGTGTTGACGCAAATAGGGGCTCGTTTCCTTGATCAAGCGATTCGGCTGGCGCTGCTCAGTCATCACCCCTCCTCGTGCTTTCGATCACTTGAGTAAACCGGCTTCGGGCGGCGATTGTCGCCGTCAGGTTGCGTTCGAGGTGAACGCCTCCGCGAACTTCAAACATGTAAGCGCCCGGGTAGGGAATGCGCACAAGCGCATCAAGCAACTCCGTCCAGGGAATGCTCCCCTCGTAAGGAGGCAGGTGCTCGTCCTCCCGGCCGAAGTTATCGTGAATGTGAGTGGTCACAATCCGGTCGCCGAGCCTCCGCGCCACACTCGCCACGTCTCCCTCAATGTGGGCATGACCGGTGTCGAGGCAGAAGCGGATCTCCTCAAATTCATCCGCCAGTTGCGCCAGTTGATCGCTCGTCGAAAGAGTATTGGGAATATTCTCGACGGCTATCGTCACCCCCTGTGCTCCGGCCCGATCAATCAGCTCGCAGAGACTCCGCCTGGCCTGTTTCGCACTATCGCGCTGGTGGCGCTGACCGGTCGCTCCCAGATGAACGACGAGATAACGAAAGGGGATCATCTCCCGCAGCCGGAGAGCGGCGGCGATTTCGGCAATGCCCCGTCGGCGTTCCTCCTCGTCTGCGGAAGCAATGGAGAGGTACGCTCGCTCCCCCGATTCAAGCCGGACATAAAAGGGGGAATGAAGAGAGTTCAAGCGCAGGTGATGCCTCGTCAACCAGCCGACGATCGCCGCAACCTGCTCTTCGTCGTGGTGATCAAAGTGCTGACAGGAGCAGAAAATTTCCGTCGTCTCGAATCCCGCCAAGCGGATCCGCTCCAGATGTTCCGGCGTGAGTCGGTCCGAGAAGAAAATGTGCGTTGAGAGTCCAAATTCCACTTGTCGCCCTCCTATTCCCCGGTGAGCGCGCCGTCGCACTGCTCGAGAATGTCAAGAGCACGCGCCACGGCCCGATGCAGCGCCGGGAAGCGATTGACTTGCTCCAGCGCGACAAGTGCCCTCTGGAGCGCACGGCCAATATAGGGCACGTAGACGGAATTTCCCACCACCGTCGTTTGGTAGGCATACGTCCCGGTCGCTTTGAGCAGCCGCTGAACCGTCATGAGATCGAACTCCTGTTTGAACTCGCGCCGCCGGGAAGGGCGCGCCCATTCTCCCTCCCGATCGGCCTTCCTCTCGATGAAGTAAGCAAAGATCTCC
Organism: Blastocatellia bacterium; assembly: GCA_035573895.1. Taxonomy (NCBI): domain Bacteria; kingdom Pseudomonadati; phylum Acidobacteriota; class Blastocatellia; species Blastocatellia bacterium. The sequence continues at coordinate 47,558 of DATLZR010000062.1, forward strand.
TCGACCAGCTCCTGATCGAGCACGACATAGGGGTCGCCGAGCAGCGAGGCCAGATCATAGCTGGCCGGACCGAGACGAGCGTCCTGATGATCAATGATGTACTGCCGACCATTGCAGAGCATGAGATTGCGCGAATGAAAATCACGATGCGTGAGCACACGCGGCAGAGCGGCTAATGCGCGGGCGATCCCCTCGCACTCGGCGAGGACTTTTTCCTTCTCCCCCGGAGAGAGTGGGTCCCGGAGATAGGTCTCGAAAAAATGGGTGTAGAAGAAACGAAGTTCCCAGCCGAGCTTCTCCTCGTCAAAGGCCAATCTGGATGCGACCGATCCCCGGTCAAAAGCAAGCTGCGTGGCCTCCTGGATGCGGATGATCAGATCCACCGATTCTCGATAGGCTCGCAGCCGCTCGCCTGGCGTCGCGCGGGGCACCCAGTCCTGAAGGCGAAGATCGCCGAGGTCTTGAAGAAGCATCATCCCCAGCGACCCGTTCACGTCGAAGAGATCGGGGACGGGGAGGTTTGCCGCGAGGAATAAGGCCGTGACATCACAATAGGGATGGCTGGCTGGATCAAAAGGCTCTGCGTAGCGGGCAACGACGAAACTCGTTCCATCCGGGAGCCGGAGACGAAAATATCGTCGGGTGGATGCATCCCCGGCGAGCTTCTCGACGGCGATGTCTTCGGGATCGGTGCAGAAGAAATCTCCCGCATACTCCCGAATTACCTGCATCTCTTCCGACACCACGTGGACCTTTTCCTCACTCACGCCGGGAGTATAGCCGATCAGAAGTGATGCTGCAATCAAGGGATCGGAGAAGACCCCCGGGCGCTTCAAGAAGGTCGGCGATCGGTGAAGGTCGAGGCGTTTCAACCCGGATCGGCCGGAAAGCGGTGCGACGCGATTGCCGGCGCTTCCGATGCTTGCCTGGAGGAAAATCCCCGATGTTGCCTCTGGGCAGCGTCTCCTCGTAGAATCAGCCGGGCTTATGACGGCTCTTCTCATCACGGGAGCGCGGCAAGTGGTGACTCTGGCCGGTCCGGCACGTCCCCGCCGGGGACGAGAGATGAGCGAGCTGGGCATCATCGAAGACGGCGCTCTCCTGATCACCGACGAGGTTATCGCTGCGGTTGGCCCTCGCGCTCAAGTCGAAGCCCTCGCCCCGCCGGATGCGCAGAGAATTGATGCGGGCGGCGGAGTCGTGCTGCCGGGACTGGTGGATGCCCATACTCATCCGGTTTTCGCCGGCGACCGGGCCGATGAATTTGAACTCAGAACGATGGGGTTGGGTTATGAGGAGATTGCCCGGCGAGGCGGAGGCATTCTTACGACGGTGAGGAAAACCCGTCAGGCTTCAGAGGCCGAGTTGCTCGCCCTCGCGTCCCGCCGCCTGCAATGGTTCATCGAACACGGCACAACGACCATTGAAGCCAAAAGTGGCTACGGCCTGACCGTTGACGATGAGCTGAAGTTGCTCCGGGTGATTCGCCAGCTCAATCAGCGGGGGCCGCTCGAACTTGTCCCCACGGTGCTGGCGGCGCACGTCGTTCCGCCGGAGTACAGTCACGATCGCTCTCTGTACATCCGGCTCATCACCGAATCGCTTCTCCCGCAGGTGGCTGCCGAAGGTTTGGCCGAGTTTCACGACGTCTTTTGTGACCGGGGAGCCTTCACGCCGGCGGAAACACGGACACTGATGGCTGCTGCCGTCGAGCACGGACTCAAGCTCCGCATCCATGCCGAGCAATGGCATCGCACCGGAGCGAGTCGCCTGGCCGCCGAGTTTCGGGCGACGACTGCCGACCATCTGGAGAAAATCACCGACGAGGACATCCTCGCACTTGCTCGGTCGGGGACTATTGCCGTCCTCCTGCCGGGAGCCGTTTTCGCCCTGGGTGGCCACGATTATCCGCCGGCACGTAAGCTCATTGAGGCCGGTGTGCCCATCGTTGTGGCGACGGATTTTAATCCCGGAACGTCGCCCACACCGAACATGCAGATGGTCCTCACGCTCGCCTGCACGCAGATGCAGATGACGCCTGCCGAAGCGCTCACTGCCGCCACGATCAATGCTGCCTATAGCCTCGATCGAGGCCACCGCATCGGATCGCTGGAGGTCGGAAAGCAGGCGGATGTCGTGATCATGGACTGCTCGGACTATCGCCAGATTCCCTACTTCTTCGGCGTCAACCACGTCGCGCGGGTGATGAAACGAGGACGCCTCGTTCATCCCGCGCCGTGAGGCTTCACCACGTCAGCGATGCCGCTTCAAAAGGCGCGAGGCATCCTGGAAAGGGGTTTCACCCCAGTGCGAAGATTCGTAGTTAGAGGCCAACCGCGATGGGACAACTGAAGGTCGAAATTGAATTGGAAAACCCAACGGATCGGGAACTCTACCGTCTCCGCTACATCAAAAAAATCAGATCCGCTCGACCAAAGTCCATGCCCTGGTTGACGGCGGGTCGGCCATGCTGGTCCTTCCTCAGGATGTAGTGGAGGCCCTGGGTTCTGAACAGTTAGCAGGTAACGGAAGGCAATTTGCCTATGCCGACGAACGAAGAGAGGAGCGCCCGCTGGCGGGAGTCGTTACGGTCCGAACCGCGGGTCGCTCCACAAGCGTTACCTATGTCGTCGGACCCCCGGCGAGCGAACCTCTGATCGGGCAAATCGTGCTGGAAGCGCTCGACCTCCTTGTGGATTGCACACAGCAGAAAGTCGCGCCTGGACCGGAGAGTCCCTTCCTTTCGCTGTTCAAGCTTTGAGTAAGGGCGGAGTGCTCAGGAGGCTAGCCATCGCAGCGAGCTTCTCGCCCAATCTCGCCGTTGCAAGACCCCCAGACTGGAAAAGTTCGCGCTCCTTTCTTTGCTTCACCGCCCCGCGATGATATAGGTCACCCCGGCTTTGGGACGACGCACATCGGGCGGACCGTCACCGAAGGGAGATGTGACGACGAGATCGGGCTTGCCGTCCCCGTTGAAATTGCCCAGGGCGAGGGCGAAACCGATCTGGTCTCCCTTGTTCGACCCGTAGATGACGATGGGGGGCAACTGTTGAGCGAAGTCGAGGACCAGTCCGGTCGTTAAACTTCTCCCCCCGATAATGACATAGACTTCGCCCGCGCCATCTCGCTCATTATTCGGCCCATCGGCAGCCGGTGCGCTCACCAGGATATCGGCAATCCCATCTCCGTTGAAATCGCCGGCGGCCACGCGGAATCCCAGGCTGTCCCCCGCATCTGCGCCGAAGATGGTGATGTCCTGTTCCTGGCCTTTTTTGCCCAGATCACGAGTTCCTCGAAGTTTGTCGCTGCCGAAGATCACGTAGACTTCGCCGGCGCCGAAGCGATCCTGCGTGGGACCATTGCCGATGGTCGAGCCGATAATGATGTCGTCGAAGCGGTCGCCGTTGACATCACCGACGGTCAACGGGTTGCCGAGAAAGCTAAACACTGTTTTACCCTGAATAATGACATCAGGCTGCGGACCCACACGATTCTGCGAGCGCGTATCACGTATCTTATCGGGATTGGTTTTGCCGAAGACAACGTAGACCTGACCCCTGGACACTTCGCTCGTGGTGCTGAAGTTCGGCGCACCAATGACGATATCACCGATGCGATCGCCATTCATATCGCCGACGGCGACCGCCGTTCCCAAAGCTTCTCCCACCCGAGTCGTCAGTAGTCCGAAAAATGAGATCGGCGTGGCCTGCCCGTAGACGAGAATATCCACAGCCTGTGGGCCGGATGCGGGGGAGCTTCCGACATCTTTCACCGTCCCGCTCAGCAGCCCGGGCGTACCGAAGAAGACGTAGACTGCGCCGGCCTGGTCGCGTTTGCCATCGGGGCCGCTGACGCCGGGTGCGCCGACGACAATATCGGCCAGTCCGTCGCCGTTGACATCACCTGCAGCGACGGCGCTTCCGGCCTGATCGGGACTCTTCGCGTTCGGCAACCCGCCCCACCCATAGATCGTTACATCGGCTGATGAGCTACGCAGGTCCCGGACCGGAGCGCCGGCCAATGAAGAACCACCGAAGAAGACGTAGACCTCACCGACATTGGTTCGAGAATTGTCCGGACCATCCGCCTGGGGGGCCCCGATGATCAGATCGGGACGACCATCGCCGTTCACATCACCGGCGGCCAGGCTGAAACCGAACAGGTCTCCGGCATCAGCGCCGTAAAGAATCACATCGGGTTTGACGCCGGCGAGGTCCCGCACGCCACTACCGGGCTGATTGGGCCGGCTGAAGAGGACGAAGACGGCTCCGGCATTGGTTCGGCTGCCGTCCGGCCCACCGTTAAACGGAAAGCCGATGATGAGGTCCGACAACCCATCATTGTTCAGATCGGCCGCGATCGCATTGAGTTGACCCTCCATCGAGCCAGCTCCTGATACCCTCACGCCGTCGCCGAATCCCATGCCCACCATAGTGGCCACACCGGCATCGCTTCTCAAATCAATGCTCATCGAGCCTGACTGCGCCGCCGGCCCGGGAAGAGCGCTTCCCCCTCCAACCAGGAGAGCCAGACAGGTTATGAGTACGCGGCCGGCATCCCCTCGCCATACCGATTTGTGCAAGGAAAAGTTGCCTTTCATCATGGTGAACCCCCTTCCCTCAAACAGGTCGCGCAGGCAGGTGTGCCTGCGTCTGTCTGCGCGAACGATCAAAAGCTCGCAGATCGTGAACAATTTCCGAAATCGACGTCAGCCCTTGGCTGAGAAAGACCGTGAATCTTTGGTTGTCAGCTTCCGGGCATCGCTTAAGCGGCACGAACAACTCCTGCGTCGAGTTTTGGCCGGGCCTTCGCTTATTTCCATCGTTTTTCACGAGCCAGCGGCTACTTATATCAAACCCCTCAGGCATCGTCAAGAAGATTTTCCGGTGAGGTATTCCGGCAAACGGGAGAGGATTTCGTGAACGACTTCTTCCGGGCTTACCCTTCCGGCGTTGATCCGGATGTCGCTCAGGGCATAACTGGGAAGGCGGCGATGATAAAGGGCTTCGACCTGAGAGGGAGTACGAAACAAAGGGCGATCCGTCACTCCATCGAGTCGTGCGAGAATCACCGATAGGGGGCAATCGAGCCAGATGGAGACTCCATGTTGCCGGATGAGCCGACGATTCTCCTGCCCGACGAACGCGCCACCGCCGAGGGCGACCACAATGTTGGTCCGGCGAACGATCTCTTTGAGCGTCTCCGTCTCCATCTGGCGAAAGGCGGCCTCGCCCGCCCGTTCAAAAATATCGGGAATTGTTGTTCCTGCTCGCCGGGAAATTTCGTCGTCGAGGTCCACAAACTCAAAGCCGAGCTTTTCCGCCAGAAGACGGCCCACGGTCGTCTTTCCCGATCCCATGAAGCCGACCAGAAAAATACGCATCATCGTTCAACGACGTGATCGAGCACGGAGAAGAACCCGGGGAATGAGACGGCCACACACTCGCTGTCTCGGATGACGGTCTCGCCCTCGGCCAGGAGTCCAGCAATGGCAAAGGCCATGGCGATGCGATGATCGCCCGCGGGGTCAATTTCCGCTCCCCGGAGTTTCTGATCGCCGGGGATGATCATCCCGTCGTCTTGCTCGCTGACGTGCGCTCCCATCCGCCGGAGATTGGTAACGATTGTGCGGATGCGATCGCTTTCTTTAGCTCTCAACTCATGGGCATCGCGGATAATCACCCCGTGACGCGTTTGCGTCGCTAAAACAGCGAGGATGGGAATTTCGTCAATCAGGATGGGGATGCGTCGCCCCGCGACAAGATATGGTTCGGAACGCTGCCGAAGACTCTCCCTCTCCGACCGAACAATGACATCGGCCACGCGCTCGCCGTGAACAATACTCTCCCGGACAAGGTCAAGCGTTACGCCCAACTCTTTTAACGCATCGAAAAATCCCGTGCGCGTCGGATTGACGAGCATCCGCCGCACAACCAGTTCCGATCCCCTGAGGGCGGCAGCCGCCGCAATGAAAAACGCCGCCGCCGAAGGGTCGCCGCTGATCTCGTAGGATTGGGGAATTAGCCCGGATCGTCCAACAACCGAGGTCTTCCCCTCGTCGGTGGTCACGTCAGCGCCGAATTCCTTGAGCATAATTTCCGTGTGGTTTCGGCTCGCCACGGGTTCGGAAACGATGGTCACTCCTGGGGCGTAAAGTCCGGCCAGCAGGATGGCTGATTTGACCTGGGCGCTCGGAATCGGCAGGTGGTAGCTGATGGGGCGCAATTCGCCTCCGCGAATCGTCAGGGGAGCGAACCGATCCTCGCAGGCCGTAATCGTGGCTCCCATCAGACGCAAGGGGTGAACGATGCGATCCATGGGCCGCCGTCGCAGCGACGCATCACCGGTGATCGTGGCGGCAAAAGGCTGCCCGGCAAGAATTCCCGACAGCATCCGAATGGTTGATCCCGAATTGCCGGCATCGAGCACTCCTTCCGGGGGCCGAAATCCATAAAGCCCTCTCCCGGCGATCTCCACAAGGGAACCCTTCTCGGTCTGCCACTGACCAACGGCAATACCGAGCGCCCGAAGGCACTGGAGCGTGCGTTGGCAATCCTCACAGGGAGAAAAGTTGGTGACCTGCGATGTCCCATCGGCCAACGCCGCGATCATCGCCGCTCGATGCGAGAGCGATTTATCGCCGGGTGGAACGATCTCACCGCGGATACGCCGAGCGGGGTTGATGACCGTGCTTGACATCGCCAGCCGCCTTATGTTACACAAGACCCTCCGATTGCGCTAGAGAGGCAAGTGCCTGATTGAGTCATGACGTGGTCGTACCGGAACACGCGCCAGAGGAAGCGAGATCAACTTATACGGGTGATGCATCCGGATTCAATCACGCCCCTGCCTCTAACTCCGCCGAGTCGAGTGGGCCAATAATGCGACGCCAACGATGTGTGGTCGGGCTGACCATCGCCAGTGACCTCAGTTACGTCGAAGTCGCCGAGCAGGTCACAGCCATCCTTGCTCATCAGGTGGGATTCGACGATGATGCGGCGATGTGGATCAGCATGGCCATCCGCGAGGCCGTCATCAACGCCATCCGCCACGGAAATAAGGAAGACCGATCCAAATGCGTGGACATCCAGTACATGATCAACCACGACAGCCTCTCGGTTCGGGTCAGCGATCGAGGTGAAGGCTTCGATCCGACGACTGCTCCTAACCCCCTCGATCCGGAAAACATTCTCAAGCCGAGCGGTCGCGGCATCTTTTATATGAAGGCGTTTATGGACGAAGTCGAGTATTCCCCGCGACCGGGCGGCGGCACGGTCGTGCGATTAACCAAGAAGAAGATGAGGCAGGCGGAACCGAAGAATGTTCACCATTAGCCAGCGCGACATCGGTGACGTGACGATCCTCGACCTGTCCGGCCGGCTGACCATCGCCGAGGGAACGCTCCCCTTCCGCGATGCCCTCCGTTCCCTCACCGACCGGGACCGACGGAAAATCATCCTGAATTTCGCCAACGTCACTCATATAGACAGCTCGGGCATCGGCGAGCTTATCAGTGCTTATACAACGCTCAGTAATCGTGAGGGCAAACTGAAACTCCTTAACCTTCCCCCCTCCATCGAAGATGTCCTGAGAATCACGAAACTTCTCACCATCTTCGAGGTCTTCGATGATGAATTCCGCGCTGTGGGAAGTTTTTCCTGAAAAAGAACCCGATCGCCCTAGCGGGCAAAGACTTCATCCACCACTACTTCGAATCCCCCCAGCAGGTGAGACCGGGCTTTCTCGCCCGGACCGGCTTTGACCAGCAGGGTGTAGGCGCCCTCTTGAAGGGTGTAGACTTCGATGGTCTCAACCTCTGGATCTACCAACCAGTACTCGCTGATGCCGGCGCGGGCATATTCCACAAATTTGTCGTCCCGGTCAATGCGGCGTGTGCCCGGCGAGATTACCTCTGCTACCAAGTCCGGGGGACCAAAGACCTGCTCGCTGATACGGTCAGCATGGGCGTGAGAGACAAAAAGAATGTCCGGCTCGCGGATTTTGTCTTGCCAGAGCCGCACCGGCAGAGGTGCGAATCGAACAATGCCGAGATTATGAGTCTCGACGAAGGAAACCAACAATCTGTACAATCGGCCAACAACGCGCTGATGGGTTTCGGTTGGGTGGGGAGGCATAATAAGCTCTCCATCGGAGAGTTCGATAAGTCGGTTGGTATCCGGCAAACTAAAATAGTCGGCTTCAGTCCACTCTCTCTGCAGGGGCCACAATTGAGCAATCTCGGTGACCAGTCGAGGTTGAATTTCCTTGAGAACGTCCTCCGAGGCCATAACTGTGTCTCCCCCATGAGATGCAATTAGATTCAAATCATAGCACGGTCAAACGAAGGGAACAACGCACCTCCGAGCCAGAGAGGCAGTAAGAAATCGTTAGACCGAGCTCCCCTCCTGGTGCGACGACAGCAACGCCCCATTCGGGACGACTGAAGCGCAGGACCGAGGGGTTGACAACACTTCGAAAGTTAATGTGATCCTGCTCGCCCGGAGAGTGTATCGAAAGAGGGCAGAGAGAAAGTTACCGAGATGACGATCCGGCCGATAGATCCACCAGCCACGGGAGTCTGACCAAATCAGAACGAGATCAAACTTATCTTGTTTTTAGCCCAAGGGCAGAAGTAAAATCTCCCCTCCAGCGAACGAAATCCTCCCTCAGAAAGAGGCTGAGGATAAGGACATCTCGGAGGCCAGTGCATGTGATCACTGCGTTGGGGACGTGTTCTAGAAGGAACGAGAGACTTCTTTCCGCCAGCAGCGCCGAAGGGGGATTGGACGCCCTCATCATCCGCGTGATCTAGGTGAGAATCGGCTGGATCTTTTTCAGACGGTCGGGGAGCGACCCAAGAGATCGGGAATGTTCACTCTTATGACCGAAGGCGCAGGGTGAGGTGAGTCCCTCAAGGAGCACCGATGCTGCACTGAAACCAATGAGAATCAAGCCGCCGATGAGCGTGATGAGGCTGACAAGCCATGTCCTCTGAGAGGGGGGAGAGACATGATGGCAAGGCGTGCAGTGATGGATGAGCCTCTGGCGAAGTTGATTCGTGCGTTGCTCGAAGGTGAGGCCGAGATATTGAATTCGTATTCGAGACCTGTGGCCAAGGCACTCGGCTTCCTGGCCGATCATTTTCACCAGGCCGTCACGATGCAAGACGTGGCCTCCCAGGCATTGGTGAGCCGATCTCAGCTCTATCGGCTCTTCCGCCAGGAGATAGGCTTAAGCCCCCTGCAGGTGCTGATGGCGCTGCGAGTGGAAAAGGCCAAGTCCCTGCTTTCGAGACGGCGCTTCAATGTGACCGAGGTCTGCTGGGCTGTTGGGTTTGCCGATTTGCGTTCCTTTGAGCGAGCGTTCAAGCGATGGGTCGGCTGCACGCCCAAAGCCTATCGGAAGAACGTGCTGTCTGAGCCCGTGCCCGCGGAGCCAGAAGGGCGCCGGCGGCCCCCATGAGACAAAATGACGGAAAAATGAGACAATTTGCCGCAAAAATGAGACAAAATGACGAGACAGCAAAAGAGTGGTTGTATATAATGGCCGCGAAAGATCGTTCAAAAACGGGAGGCCAAAATGAGAGAAAAAATTCCATTCTTTATGCGAAACTCAATAATTCGAGCAGCATTAAAGGGAAAACTGTTGCTTGTATGCGCTTTTTCATTGATAGCGATAGCCTATTCCGCACAGCAACTGGCAATAGATCGAGTTTTCGCAACGTGCCAGGAGGGTTACTGTGGTGATCGTAGAATCTGCTGCCAATACCAAGTTGATTGTCCTATAGGCTGCACCTGCGTGACGATATATCCAGAGTGCATGCAGGGCAGGCCACATATTTGCCAGGATAATACTATCATTCCCTGAGAGGAAAAATCGGGTGATGGAATCGTCGCTCGACAGGCGTAAGGGAAGGGGAAGTGTGGTTGGAGGACACAGCCGAAGTGTTCTTATGATTTTTGGGTTCTTGTTGATTTGCTCTGCAACGCTTAACTTTTTGACCGGGGCAAAACTTCAGCGAGTCAATAACGTTCTGCGGCTCATGAGGTCGGAGGCTCGACTCGCCGCTGGAGCAGCCCTCCCGCCAGTTACGGCCAGGAACGTGAGTGGACATCTTGTAACGATCAGCTATGACCAAAGCGACCTTCCCACAGTACTGTATATTTTTTCGCCACTCTGTGGTTGGTGCACAAAGAACACGGCAAACATAAAAGCCTTGGCAGATCAAGCTGACAAGTTCCGCCTCATTGCTTTATCGTTGTCGCCTGCCAACCTCCGAGAGTACGTGCTCCAACACTCCCTTAATTTTCCCGTCTACGAGGTTTCTGCCGATACGGCACTGACGTACAGACTTGGGACAACACCTCAAACAATAGTTGTGTCGCCTGAAGGACAAGTGCTAAGAATCTGGGATGGCGCGTATGAGGGAGAACTTAAGCGGGAAATAGAGAATTACTTGAAAGTTCGTCTGCCAGGGATTGCTCAAGGAGCAACCCTTTTGCGGTAATTGTGCCTCGAGGAGAATAAGTTTACGCACTTCGGCGCAAAGGCTCACGGCTGCTTGTCTGTGGACAACATGGCGATTATCTCAGGGACTAGCAGGTAAGTGAATCGCTGAAGGAATGGACCGCGTCTGCGATCTTTCAACGATAGTTGCTAATGAGGGAGGCTTACATCTATGCTACGGATGGTCCTTGTTCTGATTTTTGTTGGAATCCTCTGGGTGACCGTTGGTCGAGACCCCAGGCTGGTGGAGAGGCAAAAGCAACGGGCGTCGCAGGGCAAGCCTGCTCACTCTGTTGTTGGCGATCCGCAGCCCCAGGTAGCGGTTGATATTCAGGGCGTAATTGAGGAGGCGCGCGCAGCCCCACCCGAGTTTGCAGCAGACGCCCTCATTCGTATCGCTCAGTCAACAAAGATCACAGATCAGGATCAGAAGCGTGAACTCCTGGAAGAAGCTTTTCATGTCGCGTCAGGCGCTCAACATGAGATGGCGCGATCCGCCGCGTCGGGCGGTGTCGTTGATACGCGGTCGGGCTACCTTGCCAACGCCTTCAGACACCAGCTTGATGCTCTCTCGCTCCGCTGTCGTGCAGTAAGAGCTTTGCTCTCGGTGGATAAGCAGATGGCCCGTACACTCTTCAGTCAGATTCCCAAGCCCTCGCCTAAGCCTCTCACGTGCGAGGATGCCCTTGTCTATGACCTCTCTTCTTTTTATGCTACTCTCCACCAGGTTCTGAAAGAAGGCTTCAGCCAAAAGGACATAGCCGAGGGCCGTGTGGCCGAGCTTTTGGAGCCCTACGTGAGAGGAATAACGTCGCCCGTTGAAGTCGGACCAGTGGCCGAGGCGATCCTCGCTGTGGACCTACCACCTTCTCAACTGAACCTGCTGGTCCAAACGTTGAGTATGGCCTTGAAGAAACTTCCCCCTGACGATCGGTCTTTTTCCTACTCACTGGCGAGGTATCCTGTGGTCCAGATTGTTGATCAGCTTGCGCTCACGTGCAAGGAGAAAGGTATTTCCAATGACGAGTTACTCGAAGCGTTCCGCACTTATCTTGTCAATCAGCTTAGCAGCAGCCGGTGTGCTGATACAAAGATGGAAATGCGCTCGGAAACGGCGCTACCGGCGGTCGTTGAATACTTCAATACTGCTCTGATGGGGAAGGCATTCCCCGGACAAAAGAAGATGTGGTTGATTTCGCCGGATGAGATAAAGCCGTCCAAAATTGGGGGCTCTGCCAAAATAGAGCCCTACTGGCGGTCATCCAAAGCAAAAGACCTTCTCACGAGATTGCAGAAGCTGCGGTTTAATCCGAAGGCGCGAGAGTACACCCTCGGTGAAAAGAAAGAACCCGATTGGCAGCGGGGCCTCATCGAGCTGATGAACGATCTGGAAGCATGGAGCGCGAGAGAAGAAAAGTCCGAAGCCGATTACTTCCACCAGAAGTGCGTTTTGTTGACCAGATTGTTGGAGCTTCTGCCGGCGGACGATTCCATGCGTGAGGGGATACTCAGTAGCTTTGTGGCTTTTTTGAGCGATTCTCCGACATACCGAGAGAGTCGGATCGAGTGGTTTCAGCATGTCCATGATCTTATTCGGTGGGCCCGGTCCCGTCAGGACACCGAGCGCGTCAAGGTGCTGAAGCTACTCCGCGATTCAGGAAACAGTGTGCTCGTTCTCTATGCCCATTTAGAGGAACTCATTCCGGAGAGGCAATAAGAATGACGGACTCCTGACCCCCGGTCAGACGGATGATCCGACTCAGACATGAAAGAAGTCCACTTCGCCTTTGCGATGACAAGAGGTGACTTCTTCCTGAGGAGGAAGTTGGTCACCACGCGGTGACGTCGTCCAGAAACCACGAAAACTCCATTCCCCATCGGGGTGAGAAAGCGCCAGCCGATGGAGTATCCGCTGGAACCTTTCATCCGTTGGCAGCGTTCCCGTTCGTCGGCGTGGCCGGCAGGCTTTTTTCGGGAGAGGAGAAAAGAAGCCACAAATTACAGTCATTGTCCCCGAAATTGAAACATTCAGTGGGGGCTATGCCACCCGTGGCTCTTTTCGGAGGAAGCTGCACGTTAACCCGGGACCGACGGAGAAAGGAGGGCGCCGGCGACCCCATGCGAGAAAATGACGGAAAAATGAGACAATTTGCCGCAAAAATCGGACAAAATGACGAGACAGCAAAAGAGTGGTTGTATATAATGGCCGCGACAGATCGTTCAAAAACGGGAGGCCAAAATGCGTTGCGCTTGCCTTTGGATCCTCACGCTCAGCATTTTCATGAGCGGGGTTGGGAGATCAGGGCTTTCTCAGACCCCGCAGGAAAGAGTAACTCTTAAAGACCCAACGACAATCTACCCTCTAAATCAACCTCTCGGACAGCTCAAGTGGGACAAGAACGGTGGGTGCACGGTACAATCTTTCTATCTTTCGCTGAGCGCACTCGCTCCACAGCCGGAGCAAGGATGCGAGTGTAATCCGTTCTGCTGCGCGACGGGGCCAATCTTTTGGAACCATTACTGTGATTCTGGCGTCGGATGTGTGGGCGTCCCATGGCCTTCTCATGGGTGCGTCCCGACCCGATGTGGTTGCCATCTGCCGTGTGGGCGTGAGCAGTGCTACCGCATCTGATTAAAACGGTTTCAATTCGTTGGAGGGCGTTATGCGGGCCAAAAAGATATTCATTGCTTTGTCGTTTGTCGGGCTCGGAGTTGTGCTCGGAGCCCCCCGTCACAGTCTTGTGATCTCAGCCGAAGAACAGATTCGGACTCCGCAGGCGACGGTTGGGATCGTTGGGAATATGGTTTTCCTGGTCCATCAGGTGGAACCGGGATCGCCGGCGGAACAGGCGGGGCTGCGGCCCGGAGACTCATCAAGAGCATCAACGGACGACAGGTCAACTCCATGGAAGATCTCCGGCAGATTGCCGAGGCAGCCCCCGGGCACTCCATGGAGATCGTCTACATGCGGTACAACCCGACAACCTCTCAGCCTGAAG
>DATLZR010000063.1 GCA_035573895.1 Blastocatellia bacterium
ATCATCGAGACGTGGAAGGACATGGGCATTCCCCTGCATCTGGTTCTCCGGGCCATTGATCGGGTCTTCGATGCCTATGAGGCCCAGCCGGTGAAGACCCGTCTGATCAACTCCATTCTCTATTGCCAGCAAGAGGTCATGGCGAGTTTCGCCGAGTACAAGCACGCGCGCGTGGGGGCTTCGGTGGCGGCCGAGGCATCGCCGGAGAAACCAGCGGCCCCCTTCTCGCGCGAAGCGATCAGCGAGTACCTGGAGACCGGCCGACGCGCTCTTGAGCGAGCGGCGGCTTCCTATGACGCCGTCGCATTCGCCCGGTATCATGATGCTGTCGCGCGCGTGCTGCCGCGACTGGACGCCCTCATCGCTCATGTGCGCAGCGCCGAGCCGCTCGATTTCGAAGCTCTGGAGCAGGAACTCACCCGGTTGGAAGCTATCCTCTACGATGCCCTCGTCGAGTGCCTGCCGACGGCGGAAATTGAAGAAATCCGCGCCGAGGGGAAGAAACAGCTCAAGGAGTATCGGCGCAAGATGGAGGAGTCGCTCTACGAACAAACGCTGGCCAACTACGTGGCCAAGCGCCTCCGAGAGAAATACGCCATTCCCCGACTGAGTCTGTTTTATCTGTAGCGGTCATGGCTCATCCCCTGCTGGAAAAACTCACGCGGAAGGAGAATCTCACCCGCAGCGAGGCGGCGTCCTTACTGGACTATCTGCTGGGCGAAGCGGTGAGCGATGCCGAGATCGCTGCGGTGCTCATTGCCCTGGCCATGAAAGGAGAAACAGCGGACGAACTCGTCGGCTTTGCCGAGACGATGCGCGCTCACGCGACCACCATTCGTCCCGGCCACAATCCCCTCGTGGACACGGCCGGAACGGGAGGCAGCCGGGCCAAAACGTTCAACGTCTCGACGGCGGCGGCTCTGGTGATGGCGGCAGCGGGCGTGGCCGTCGCCAAGCATGGAAATCGCGCCGTGACAAGCGCCACGGGAAGCTCCGATGTTCTCTCGGCTCTCGGCGTGCGCGTGGACCTTCCTCCGGCTCAGGCCGAGCGCCTCCTCAAGGAGGTCGGATTTTGCTTTCTCTTTGCTCCGCTCCATCATCCGGCGACGGCGCGGGTGGCGCAGGTTCGACGAACGCTCGGCGTGCGCACGATTTTCAATCTTCTCGGACCGCTGACGAACCCGGCGGGCGCGACCCGTCAACTCGTGGGCGTCTCCCATCCGGCTCATCTCGCACTCCTCGGTCAGGCGCTGTCGCTGCTGGGAACCGATCACGCCTGGGTGGTGCATGGGGAGGATGGGCTGGATGAGATCACGCTGTCGGGCAAAACGCGCGTCGTGGAGGTTCGACCTGACGGAATGAGGACGTTCGATCTTGATCCCACTGCCGTGGGTTACCACTATGAGGACGTGCGACCTCTCCGCGCGGAATCGGCCAGCCATAGCGCCGAGATCATCCGCGACGTATTCGGTGGACGGCGACGCGATGCCGCGCGTCGGCTCATCGCCCTCAACGCGGGCGCGGGATTGGTCGTGGCCGGTCGGGCCGCGACATTAAAAGATGGCGTGGAACAAGCCGAAGCGACTATTGACTCCGGTCGCGCCTGGGAGATGCTCGACACCCTCATCGCTCGGACGAGGATATGGCACGACCGGAATGAAGTGACCCAATGACCGACATCTTGCGGACACTCATCGAGGCGAAGGCGCGCCGGGTGGAGAAGGCGAAGCGCGACAGGCCGCTGGCCATGTTGCTCGGAGAGTTGCGCCTGCCGGAACCTCGGAGTTTCCGCCAGGCGTGCAGCCCTCCTGAGCGCGTCAATATCATCGCCGAAGTCAAAAAGGCCTCGCCCTCACGAGGAATCCTCCGGCACGAATTCGATCCGGCTTCGCTGGCTTCTGACTATGAAGCTCATGGTGCAGTGGCCATTTCGGTTCTGACCGAAGAGGACTATTTCCTCGGCTCCCTCGAGCATCTCCGCGAGATTCGTCGGCGAGTGCGCCTGCCCCTTCTGCGCAAGGATTTCGTCTTCGATCCCTATCAGGTTTACGAGTCGGCGGCCGCCGGAGCCGATGCCATTCTCCTCATTGCGGCCGTGCTTGATCACGAGCAGCTTTTTGACCTTCGCCAGGTGGCCGATGAACTCGGCCTCGACGCGCTCGTCGAAGTTCACACGCCGGCGGATCTGGAGAAGGCGCTCGCCGCCGGAGCCACGCTCATCGGCGTGAACAATCGCGATCTGAGGACGTTCGAGGTCACGCTCGACGTTTCGCTGGAACTGGCCCGGTCGGTCCCCGACGACGTCCTTCTCGTGAGCGAGAGCGGCATTCGCACCCGGCAGGATATTGATCGCCTCCGCCAAGCGGGGTATCGCGCCTTCCTCATCGGAGAACACTTCATGCGCGCGGAGCAACCGGGTCGTGCGCTGAAGCAGTTGCTGGAACCGCCAGGCTGGCAGGATCAGACGACGAGAGGCGATGGGTTGCCGCGGTCGTGAGATCCCTCTCCGGCAGCGAACGCCCGGGTTGCTTCGCATCGGAGGGCAGCACCCATGGTGAGAGTGAAAATCTGTGGCATCACCAACGCGGAGGATGCTCTCGCTGCGGTCGAGTTCGGCGCCGATGCCCTCGGTTTCAATTTTTGGCCGGGAAGCACACGCTATGTCGAGCCCGATCGAGCCCGCGAGATCATTGATCGGCTGCCGCCGTTTGTGACGATCGTGGGTGTGTTCGTCAATGAAGATCTGGACGCCATCGCCCGTGTTGCCGCCCGAGCGAAGCTCGATGTGATTCAGCTTCACGGAGATGAGTCACCGACATTTTGTCAGCAGGTGGCCGAGCGCTGGCGCGTGATCAAAGCCGTGCGCGTCGGTCCTGACGCGAACCTGGCCGAACTGGCCAACTATCCGGTGAGCGCGATTCTTCTCGACGCGTACAGGCCAAACGAGTATGGAGGAACGGGAGAAACGTTCGACTGGACGATCGCACGGAGAGCGAAACACTTCGTCTCGCATCTGATCCTGGCCGGAGGTCTGTCGCCGGAGAACGTGGCCGAAGCTATTCGGGTCGTGCGACCGTATGCCGTTGACGTCTGCTCCTGCCTGGAAGATCGTCCGGGAAAGAAAAATCACGCGAGATTGCGAGAATTTCTGACTCAGGCCAAGCCCCCGGTTCAAAGAAGCAGTCCGCAGGCATCTGCTGAAATAGTCTCTCAGGCGAAGGAGGATCACGATGTCGCGAAGAGAGTGCGTGAGTGAGAGGCGAAGGCCCAAAAGGTGGGCTCTGCTCCAGGGACGCGTACCTCTGACGGCGTCCCGTCGGGAGAAAGACATTCTCACCATGATCAATCCTCGGTGGTCGTTCGCTCAGATGAAAGGAGCCGAGCTTCGTCCGGAAGTCCTTCTCCTCTTTTACCCACATCCCTACGAAGAATTCAGGGTGGGCGATGGAATCTCTTCCGAGCGAGTCTGTCATCTTTGCCGGTCCGCTGTGATTCGAACCAAGAAATGGGGGCTCGCATAACGATGAGGCAGACAGATCGGCCATTGTCAGAAGCTGCCGGAAGAAGATCCGCGTCACAGGATGAACCGTATGCCGGATTCCACCAAAGCGACCAAGTTCAAAAGCGATCCTGACGGGCGGGGGCACTTCGGTATCTATGGGGGGCGGTTTGTGCCCGAGACGCTCATGCATCCACTGGAGGAGTTGACGGAGGCCTATCTGGCGGCCCGCGATGACCCGGAATTTCAACGAGAACTCCGGGAGCTTTTGGAAACCTATTCGGGCCGTCCGACGCCGCTCTTTTTCGCCCGACGGCTGACCGAACATCTGGGGGGACCCCGAATCTACCTCAAGCGGGAGGACCTCAATCACACGGGCGCTCACAAGATCAATAATGCCCTGGGCCAGGCGCTGCTGGCGCGACGTATGGGGAAGAAGCGGGTGATCGCCGAAACGGGAGCCGGTCAACATGGAGTGGCGACGGCCACCGCGTGTGCTCTCCTCGGGCTGGATTGTGTGGTCTACATGGGCACGGAAGATATGAAGCGGCAGGCGCTCAACGTCTTCCGCATGAAACTTCTCGGCGCCGACGTGCGGGGCGTAGACGCTGGCAGCCGAACCCTCAAGGATGCCATCAGCGAAGCGTTGCGCGATTGGGTGACCCATGTCGAGACGACCTATTATCTTCTCGGCTCCGTCCTCGGCCCTCATCCCTATCCGATGATGGTGCGCGATTTTCAAGCCGTCATCGGTCGGGAGACCCGCGAGCAGATTCTCCGCGTTGAAGGGCGGTTGCCCGACTGCCTGATCGCGTGCGTGGGGGGCGGAAGCAATGCCATCGGGTTATTCTACGAATTCCTCGATGAACCGGGCATCCGCATGATCGGAGTGGAGGCCGGAGGGCGCGGCCAGCATCTGGGAGATCATGCGGCTCGCTTCTCGGGCGGTCGTCCCGGTGTGCTGCATGGGACCTACAGTTACGTCCTGCAGGATGAGGATGGACAGATTTCCCTCACCCATTCGGTGGCGGCCGGTCTGGATTATGCCGCCGTCGGTCCGGAGCACGCGCGACTGCACGACCTCGGACGGATCGAGTACACGTCGGTCACGGATGATGAAGCGCTCGATGCCTTCTATCTTCTCTCGCGGCTGGAGGGGATCATTCCGGCACTCGAAAGCGCCCATGCGCTGGCATACCTGGTGAAGATCGCTCCTCATCTGGCGACAGATCACATCGTGGTCGTCAATTTGTCGGGCCGAGGCGACAAAGATGCAACAACAGTCGCGGAACTCGTGGCTCAGAAGGAGCATCAATGAGTCGCATCGGGGAGAAATTCGCTCGGTTGAAGGCGGCAGGACTCAAGGCGCTCGTTCCCTATCTCACGGCGGGTGATCCTGACCTGGAGACGACGGGGCAGCTCATCCTGGAGATGGAACGCGCGGGAGCCGACATCATCGAGCTGGGCGTCCCTTTCTCCGATCCCATCGCCGATGGACCGGTCATCCAGCGGGCGGCGGATCGGGCCTTGCGCCGAGGAACGACGCTGGCCGGGTGTCTCGGCTTGATTCGAGAGCTGCGCCGCGCGTCCGACATTCCCCTGGTTCTTTTCAGCTACCTCAATCCGCTTCTTCAGTTCGGGATGGAGCGACTGGCCTCGGCTCTGAGCGATGCGGGGGTGGACGGCGTTCTCGTCACCGACTTGATCGTCGAGGAAGCCGATCCGTTCATCGCCCCGTTTCGGGAGCGGGGGATTGACACGATCTTTCTCGTCGCACCGACGAGCACCGATGAGCGGATGAGGCGAATCAGTCGCTACTGTCGGGGATTTGTCTATGTTGTATCTCGCACGGGAGTGACGGGTACCGGCGAGAAACTGGCGGAAACAATGCGTCCCACAGTGGAACGTGTGCGCCGCTTCACCGAATTGCCCATTGCTGTGGGATTCGGTGTCTCCACCCCGGAGCACGTCCGCCAGGTCTGGCAGTACGCGGATGCGGCGGTGGTCGGCAGCGCCATCGTCCGGGAAATCGAACGGCAGGCCGGAAATTCTCATCTCGTGTCGGCAATCGGTCGCTTCACCCGCTGGCTCAAAGCAGCGGCCGATGAACGGAGCGCAACCGATCCCGTCGGCTGACCCATGCGGGCCGGACGACCCACCGCCATTATCGGAGGGGATCATGGACATTGATGATTGGCGGAAGATCATTGACGAGATTGATCGTCAGCTCGTTGAACTTCTCAACGAGCGATCGCGCTGCGCCATCGAGATCGGCAAGATCAAGCGAGCGCGAAACCTTGATCTCTATTCGCCCGACCGCGAGAAAGAGGTCATCGAGAACGTGAAACGAGCCAATCGCGGGCCGCTGGACAATGATGCCATGCAACGCCTCTTTGAGCGCATCATTGATGAATCGCGTCGAGTGGAACGTCTGGCGGCGGGCGGCGCGATGGAGCATCCCGTCCTATCTCTGGACGAAGAGGGAGGTAGGCCATGATCGTGATCATGGAGGAGAGAGCAACCGAAGAACAGATCCAAAAAGTCATCGAGAAGCTGGTCCACATGGGATTCGATATTCACCGATCCACCGGTGTGACGCGAACCGTCCTCGGCGCCGTCGGCAATAAAGTTGTTGATACCCGTGATATCGAACTTCTCGACGGCGTGGCGGAAGTCATTCGGGTGACGACCCCGTATAAACTCGTCAGCCGGACATTTCGTCCGGAGAACCTGGAAATTCGCGTGGGGGATGTAGTCATCGGGGGGAAAGAAGTGGTGCTGATGGCCGGCCCCTGCGCCGTCGAGAGTCGTTCACAGGTCCTGGAGATCGCCGAAGCCGTTCATCGCAGTGGGGCCAAGATTTTGCGCGGAGGAGCCTTCAAACCGCGAACCTCACCCTATAGCTTCCAGGGCCTGGGCGAAGAGGGATTGCGCTACCTGCGGGAGGCGTCCGAACGATTCGGCATGCCGGTCATCTCCGAAGTCATGGAGATCTCTCAAATTCCCCTCATGCTGGAGTACGTGGACATCCTCCAGGTGGGGGCGCGGAATATGCAAAACTATAACCTGCTTCGGGAACTGGGAAAGCAACCCAAGCCCGTGTTGCTCAAGCGGGGGCCCGCCGCGACGATCGAAGAAACGCTACTTGCCGCCGAATATATCGTTGCCGGAGGCAACCCCAACGTCCTGCTCTGCGAACGCGGCATTCGGACGTTTGAGACGTCGCTCCGCTACACGCTCGACATCTCCGCGATCCCCGTCTTCAAGAAGCTCTCCTACTTACCGGTCATTGCCGATCCAAGTCACGGAACCGGTCGGCGCGATAAAGTTCCGCCGATGGCGCGGGCGGCCGTGGCGGCGGGAGCCGATGGCTTGATCATTGAAGTGCACACGCGCCCTGAACAAGCTCTGTGCGATGGCCCGCAGGCGCTCCTGCCCGAGCAACTGGAGAAACTCGTCGGTCAACTTCG
Source organism: Blastocatellia bacterium (assembly GCA_035573895.1). Classification (NCBI taxonomy): domain Bacteria; kingdom Pseudomonadati; phylum Acidobacteriota; class Blastocatellia; species Blastocatellia bacterium. The sequence continues at coordinate 6,970 of DATLZR010000063.1, forward strand.
CCTCATTGCCGCGGCCATTGAGCGAACGATGTAGTCAAGCCGTCCGGGAGGCGCACGTCAGACTACCGTCTCTGTGGGTTCTATGTTTCAGCATGTCGTCATTGTGGGATGCGGCCTGATCGGCTGCTCTTTTGCGCTGGCGCTGCGGCGGGCGGGATTCGACGGACGAATCACCGGCTGGGGCGGCGGCGAATCAGTAGAGGAGGCAATCCAGCGCGGCATAATCTCCGAACGAGAGCGAAGCTTTGACGAGGGGCATTCCTGTCCGGCGGACTTCATCTATCTCGCCGCACCGGTCCTCGCTATTGTGGAGTTCCTTCAGACGAAGTCCGGGCTGCTTAAACCGGGAAGTTTCATCACCGATGCGGGAAGTACGAAAGTGGAAATCTGCCGGACGGCGCGCCGCTGTCTCCCATCGGGAATTGATTTTCTCGGCGGACATCCTATGGCTGGAAGCGAAAAAAGCGGCGCCGAGCACGCTCACGCCGATCTCTTTGAGGGAGCCGCCTACATCCTCACGCCTGATGACCGAACGCCCTCCGAACGGCTGGCCCAGATGGAACTTCTCATCCGGGAAATTGGAGCGCGGCCCATCCGAATGACTGCCGAAGAGCATGATCGGACCATTGCCTATATCAGTCATCTGCCACAGTACCTGTCAACGGCTCTGGCGGCGACCATCGAGCGACACCCCGATGCTCGGCAGTGGCTCTCTCTTGCCGGTGAGGGGTTCCGCGACATGACTCGATTGGCCGCCAGCCGATTTCGCCTCTGGCGCGACATCACGCTCACCAACCGGGAGAACATTCTTCAGGCGCTCGACGAATACATCCGCGACCTCTCCACACTGCGTCAGGCGGTAGCAACAGAGGACCTCGAGGCGGTGGAAGAATCCTTCCAGCGGGCCAATCGGCTCTCTCCGACCGATTAACACGAGGCCCCCAATGTAGTACGGACACGCAGACAGGAATGCCTCGACGGCGTTTCGTCCGAAAATCATCACCACTCTGACCGGTCTCACTGACCATCGTTCGCTTTTCATCGCTGGAAGGCAGAAGCCCCCGTTTCAGGAGAAATTCACGATCCACTTCCCTTCCGAGGGGATATGTGCTAGCCTCGTGCGTTAAAACGCCTTCGATTCGAGTGACACGTCGGGTAGAGTAAACAGTCGCAAAGGACATCAGCTCACTCTTCCCCCCCCCGGACGCTCACGAATCGAAAGAACCCAGGGAAAGGGGATTATTTTTGCCAGGAAAAAGACGGAAAAAGAAACCCGGATCGGCTCCTTCAGCCAGCAGGGAGGTATGGCAGGTCGCGCGGAGGACCGTCAAGCGTTCTCTCCCTGGAGTAGAGGGTGGCGCTCGACATGACCTGATGCTTGCTGTTCGCTCAAGTCGTCGGGCTGAGATTGTTTTCGCCCGGTGGAGTACGTCCTCCCAGCCCGTTGAGGAACTCGGCGACTTCGTTCTCCAGGCGAGGGAAAATCCTCCGAGCGGCCCGCCCCGCCAGCCGCAGGTCATCTACGTCGCCTCGGCCTCGGACGCCGAGAGTCTCCGGCAGAAACTCCCTCCGGAGATCGTCGTGGAGGTCTCCGCCAAACTTCCGGAACCGGATGTCGCCGCCGAGCAATCGGCTCTTACTCTCACCCATCTTGCCCACCTCAACACTGATTACCGCACCCAGGCGACTCTCGCCGGGGAATCTCTCAGCGAGGACGATCTCCGCGCGTTTTTCCGGATCGCCGCCGATTTTTACCGACACGAGCCCTGGTTCGATATAGACGAGGATGAAGTGCTTGAGATCGAAATCCGCTATCCGGATCGTCCATCCCATAGCCTGTACTCGATGCTCAGTGGAACCGGCGGTGAGGATCTGACCCTGGTTCTGTTCCGCTCCTTCGAGGAGCTCGAACAATACTTTGAGCATGCTGAGGAACGAATGCGGGCGATGGAGGCAGTCAGGCAGATATTCGATGCAGCACCGCTCGATCCCGTCAAGTGGAAAGAAGAGCGCAGGCTTTATGCGAAAGCCTTTGCTTATCCCTCGGTGAATCTCACCTATGCTTTCGCGGACGATGTCCCTCCCAGTCTTTTAGAAGAAGCTGAAGAACTCCGGATTCCTCTGAACCTCTCCGGGGTATTTCCCCATGCCGTCGCCATCGGCAATGGCCGCATCAGGACGGCAACAGCGACCGACCTTCATCATCTTTCTGCGGCTATGAAGGCGATTCTCAACTGGGCGGAAGAGATCAAAACGATAGAGGCTGAGGAGGAACTCAGATTCATTGCCAGTGCTGAGTTCCCCGCCCTCATGGGATTCCCTCCCGCCACCACACGCACGACACTGAAGATTAATCCTTTTGCCTACAATCTGGAAATGCTGATAGAAGAACTGGAGGAAGAGGAGACGATCCTCGAAGTACTCTCTCTGATGGAGGAGCGAAATGTACCGTCTTCCCGCCCTCCGAAGAAGCCCGCGAGCAGGAAGAAGAAGGCTACGCGCCGTAAACGCCCCCCAAAGATCTAACCCTCTCTGAAGCTGGAGATAGGAGAGGCTTGTCCGGTGGGTGGACAAGCTTGGGGTCGGTCTGCGGGTTATGGAGAGCCTGTCGGTGAAGACGGAAACCCGGTCCTGATGAAAGGGAACTATGGATCTGCAGCAGTTGTATGATGAACTCGTCCTTCGCGAGTCGCAGTTGCGGGCGACGCTCTACAGCATTGGGGATGCCGTCATCGCCACGGATCGTGATGGTCAAATTACGATGATGAATCCCGTAGCCGAACGTCTCACGGGCTGGACGGAAGCGGATGCCCTCGGACGACCGGTCTCCGACGTTTTCCGAATCGTTCATGAGGAAACGAGAGCCGAAGTGGAGAATCCCGTCACGCGGGTGGTGCGTGAAGGCATTGTCATCGGACTGGCCAACCATTCCCTGCTTCTTTCCCGCGATGGACGAGAATATCCGATTGCCGATGCCGGTGCGCCCATTCGCAATGCCGCCGGCGAGATCACGGGCGTGGTCCTGGTCTTTCGCGACCAGACGGCCGAGCGCCAGGTCCAGCGCGCCCTCCAGCATGCACGAGAGTTCGCTGAGAGCATCATTGCCACCATTCGAGAACCCCTCCTTGTCCTCGATCCCGAACTGCGCGTCGTGATGGCCAATCGCGCATTCTACCGGACGTTCCGGGTCGCTCCGGAGGAGACCGAAGGCCGCTTCGTTTACGAATTGGGCAACCGCCAGTGGGACATCCCCGAACTCCGCCGCTTATTGGAAGACATTCTGCCCCAGAACACCAGCTTCGAGGATTTTGAAGTCGAGCATGACTTCGAGCACATCGGACGGCGGACGATGCAGCTCAATGCCCGACGGCTTTACCGCGAGAAGAATAAGACGCAACTCATCCTTCTGGCCATCGAGGATGTGACCGAGCGGAAACGGGCACTCGAAGCGCTCCAACGGAGCGAGCAACAGTATCGTTCGTTGTTCGAGACCGTGCCCGAGGTAGTTTACAGCCTCTCCCCCGACGGGCGTTTCACCATGCTCAACCCTGCCTTTGAACGAATCACCGGATGGGCGGTGGAGGACTGGCTGGGGAGACCGTTTGACGAACTGATTCACCCCGAGGATCGGGAAATGGCCCGGCAGGAATTCGCCCGCGCTCTTCGGGGCGAAACCTCTCATTTTCGAGAGATGCGCGTGCTGACCCGATCGGGCCAGACTCTCGTGGTCGAGGTCCTGGGTGTGGCGCACATTCAGAACGGACGCTCGGTGGGCGTCACGGGCTTCGCTCATGACGTCACCGAGCGCAAGCAGCTTGAACGGCAGCTTCTCCAGGCGCAGAAAATGGAGGCCATCGGGCGACTGGCCGGCGGGATCGCTCATGACTTCAACAACCTTCTCACCGTGATTGCCGGCTACGCTGAGATGGCGCTTCTGCATCCGGGCGAGACCGATCTCCAACGGCGGTACATCACCGAGATCAAGAAAGCCGCCGACCGGGCGACGGGTTTGACCCGGCAGCTTTTGGCCTTCAGCCGCCAGCAGCTAGGGGAGCCTCGACCCATCAACCTCAACGATGTGATCGCTGAAACGAAGCAGATGCTCCATCGGATCATTGGCGAAGACATTCAGATGGACATCCTCCTGGAACCCGATGCTGGCTGTGTGAAAGCCGACCCGCTCCAGATGCAGCAGGTGATCCTGAATCTCGTCGTCAATGCCCGCGACGCTATGCCCCGGGGTGGGAAACTGACCCTCCAGACAGCGACCGTCGTTTTGAAACAGGAATCTGAATTGACCTCTTTGGGGTTGAGGCCGGGATCCTACGTCAGGTTGACAGTGGCCGACACGGGCTGTGGCATGGATGAGGAAACGATGAGTCGCATCTTCGAGCCGTTCTTCACCACTAAAGAGGAGGGAAAGGGAACGGGCCTGGGACTCTCAACCGTCTACGGCATCGTCAAGCAAAGTGGCGGGGAGATTACGGTCACCAGCGAAGTCGGGCAAGGGACGACTTTCACCATCTATTTGCCCCAAGTCACCGAGCCCAGCACCGACAGCTCACGGACTCAACAAGAGGAGATTTCATCAGACATGCCCGTGGGATCGGAGACGATTCTTCTGGTCGAGGATGAACCGGCCGTTCGCCAGGTTGCTCAGACGGTGCTCGAAGCCTGCGGGTATCAGGTGATCGTCGCGGAGACGCCACGCGCGGCCGTGCAGTTGCTGGCACAGGGTGATCCGGCAGTTCACTTGCTTTTGACCGACGTCGTCATGCCAGAAATGAGCGGCCCTGAACTGGCCGAGCGAGTGGCCGCTCTGCGCCCTGAGGTGAAGGTCCTTTACATGTCGGGATATACTGAGAGAACGAGTGCCCAGCACATTCTAGAACCGGGCGTGAATTTCATCCTCAAGCCGTTTACCCCTCGCGAACTGGCCTGCGCCGTGCGCCGTGTCCTTGATCGCCCTTGAAGGATTGAGCCCCAAACTCCCGCGAGCCTCTCTTTGCTCATGTTGACCGACAGGTTGAGGCCCCAACCCTCTGTTGAGGCTTGGGATCAAGCGGGGGGTGTTCCACACGCAGGCCCAACGCGAGGGAAGGACCGGTTTGAATATTCGCCGGTCAAACACATCAAGCAGTCGTCAAAGGCTGAGGGATAAAATCAACAACGATGGGGTGATGGTCCGACAGTGGGCCAGCAGAATGAATGAGACCATTGATCGTTTGAGGACGAGTGCTTGCAACGCCGGTGAGGGGATCAACAATCTCGTTCTCGGCCAGGGGGCGAAGCCCGCGCCCGATGAACCAATCGAGGCGCAACCCGACGCGACCTCCGGTAGCGGCGAATTTCCTGATCACCAGCTTCTGGGAAAATCGCGGGACATAATAGGCGTCCTCGACGACTTCCACGGGCTGGATATAGGTGGCCTGTTCGTCGTTGAGATCGCGGTACCGATAGCCCCGCTGCTCAAGAAGCTGAAAGAGTGACTCATTCGCCCGATCGGGTCGCAGAAGTGCCCGCTCCAACCGCCGACGCGGCTCGATGATGATTCGGAAGACGCCGCGCAGAGCGCGCCATCTTGTTCCTCGGGCAAACGTGCTCGTATTCAAATCCCCGCCGATGAGCAGGGGACCGGTCACCCCCCATTCGTCGAGTCGGTCGAGGATGGTGCGCATCTGAAGCCTGCGACCGGCGGGTGTGGTGCGCGTCTCCAGGTGCGTGCAGACGACCG
>DATLZR010000064.1 GCA_035573895.1 Blastocatellia bacterium
GGAGAACTTCTCTACTCGCCGAATCTCCCCGCCGTGCAGAACCTCCCCCTCGGGCGGTTGATCGCCGAACGGTACGGGTGCCCCGTCCGCGTCGAGAACGATGCCAACGCGGCGGGACTAGCGGAAGCTCACTATGGAGCCGGTGTGGGACACCGTTTCGTCTTCTATGTGACGGTGAGTACAGGAATTGGCACCGGTGTCGTGCTTGACGGTCGGATTTATAGCGGGAGCCGGGGACTGGCGGCCGAAGGCGGGCATGTGACGATCAATCATCTCGGTCCACGATGTTCCTGCGGCCGCAACGGCTGCATCGAAGCCTACGCTTCTGGCACGGGACTTGCCCGGCGCACGAAAGCCATTCTCCGGACGCTCGATCGCGAATCTCTCAAGCCGACCTATGGCATGCGGATCCTGGACCTCGCCGGTGGGGACTGCGAGCAGGTGACGGCGAAAATCATTGCTGACGCCGCCCGACAGGGAGACCATCTCGCCCGGGAGCTCATTGACGAGACGGCTCACTATCTCAGCATCTGGCTGGGCGGGATGATCAACCTCTTCGATCCCGACATCATCATCATCGGAGGCGGGTTGTCCACACTCGGAGACCTGCTCTTTGCACCAATTAGGGACCTGACGCCGCAGTACTCGATTTTGCCCTCGGCAGCAGCGATTCCCATCGTCCCGGCTCGCCTCGGCGAAAACGTTGGTATTCTCGGAGCGGTTGCACTTTTTGCCGCCGGTGGTCCCTCGCAGGCGTTGTGAGGCGACCATAAGCGCCGCTTCTTGCCCAGGGCTTCAGTCGGAAAAGACAATAGCTGAAAAGGTGCTCGCGCTGATGAGCACCGCGTCCTTACTCAGAGCTTAAGGCTCACCGAGACACCGTCGCGCAGAGGAATGATCGTCGTGAAGAATTCCGGCGATGAATAAATGAGCCGGTTGAACTCCCGAATCCCCTCCGTCGCCGGATCGGTTTCCCCGCGAGCGACCCGACCGCTCCAGAGCACATTGTCGGCCACAAGCAATCCCCCGCGACGAATCCGCGAGCGCGCGCGGGTGAAAGCCGCCGGGTACTGGTGCTTATCCACATCGGTGAAAACCAGGTCGAACTCTCCATCCACCTGGTCTATGAGGTCGAGGGCATCCCCTACGAGAATCTTCACACGGTCGGCGACTCCGGCCCGGCGCAGGTAATCTTCCGCCTCGCGCGCGTTTTTCGCATCATCATCAGTGTAGTAAACGACTCCCCGAGCGGGGATGGCGCGGGCAAGCCAGATCGTCGAATAGCCGATGGCCGATCCCATCTCGAAGACGCGCTCAGCATGGATGAGTCGGGCCAACTGATAGAGCAGTCGTCCGACGGCTGGCCCGACGATGGGAATGCGTCGTTGCCGGGCAAGCTGCTCCATTTCCGTGAGAACATCATCTCGCGGCGGGAGCAACGCGTCCAGATAATTCACCACATCATCGGAGATGAACGTCATCGTGTGACTTCCTCCTGTTTCATGACCTTCCTCACTAACGCCGCTCAATTATACCGTAACGGAGGAGGGGCAGAGACCTTCGTTCCTCAGCGACGGATCACCGGTGACTCGTTTATCGGAATGTGAGCCTGAATCCACCGGAGCCCGCTTCGCTCAAATGGCCGGAGGCCGGTACTTCCTGACTTCGTTTTCTCGTTGGGGATTTAGCGGGCCACCGTTTGCTGTCCCCGAGAGTGCTGGACCCGATCGGCGAAGGGTTTCGCCCGTTCGGCGGAGGCGGTGATGGCTTCGCGGAGTTTCCTCCCCACCCGCTCGATGAGCGCATCTGCGTGACGACGGCGGTAGGCGTTGAAACTCGGACGCCCGGCCTGGTTTTCCAGGATCCACTCGCGGGCGAACGTCCCGTTTTGAATCTCGGCCAGAATCCGCTTCATGGTTTCCCGCACATGGGCGTCAATGACGCGCGGACCGCGCGTGTAATCGCCATATTCGGCCGTGTCACTGACCGAATAGCGCATGTAGCCCAGCCCACCCTGGTAGATCAGATCCACAATCAGTTTCAGTTCGTGTAGGACTTCAAAATAGGCGATCTCCGGCTGGTAGCCCGCCTCGACGAGCGTCTCGAAACCAGCAGTGATCAAGGCCGAGACACCACCGCAGAGCACCGCTTGCTCGCCAAAGAGGTCGGTTTCGGTTTCCTCCTGGAACGTCGTTTCTATGACACCAGCGCGCGTGGCTCCGATCCCCTTGGCATAAGCCAGGGCGGTTTCTCGCGCCAGACCCGATGCGTCCTGATGAATGGCCAGAAGGGCCGGGACGCCGATCCCTTCCGTGAAAAGCTCTCTCATACGATGTCCGGGCGCTTTCGGGGCAATCATCGAAACATCAATGTTGGGGGGCGGCACAATCTGACCGAAATGAATGTTGAAGCCATGAGCAAACATGAGTGTTTGTCCGGGGCGGAGTACGGGAGCGATCTCCTCCCTGTAAAGCGCCGGTTGAATCTGATCGGGCACGAGCATCATCACCACGTCCGCGACGGTTGCAGCATCCCGCACGGCGGTGACGGTCAAGCCTTCTTTCTCGGCTCTGGCCCATGATGCGCTCCCCGGATAGAGACCGACGATCACGCTCAGCCCACTATCCCTCAGGTTCAAGGCATGCGCATGCCCCTGACTTCCATAACCGATGATGGCAATGGTCTTACCCTCCAGTAGTGCCAGATCAGCATCCTTCTCGTAGTATATTTTCGCCATCCTGTCCTCCTCCGAAAGATTTCGCGCAGGCTCTCTCGCCCGTGCTTCCGCCGACGGGAAAGCCCGCGCTGCTTTTCATCAGTGATTTTTGAATCTCATCGTCCATCCATGACCAAACCTCTGCTTCCCTTCAGGCAACACCGAGCACAAACGACGGGTCCACTCGTTAGCCCCTGGCCATCGCGACCTTGCCGGAACGGACGAGTTCGAGGATGCCGTATTTTTCGAAGACCTTGATGAAGGCTTCGAGCTTATCCTCGTCACCGGTCAGCTCAAAGGTATACGAATGGGGTGAGACATCAATGACCCGAGCGCGGAAGATTTCGGCTTCCTTGAGCAACTCCAGCTTCTGTCCCGGCTCATGCTTGATCTTCAGCAGAAGCAGCTCGCGTTCCACAGCATTGTTAGCACTGCTCGACCAGACGCGCACCACATCAATCAGGCGCTCGAGAAGCTTCAGGAGCTTTTCCAGCGCGGCGTCATCGAGGTTCACCACGATTGTCATGTGCGAGAGCGTCGGATCATCCGTTCGAGCGACGGTCAAGCTTTCGATATTGATTGCCCGGGCGCTGAAAAGGCCGGTGATCCGGGCCAGCGCCCCCGGCTTGTTTTCCACCAGCAACGTTATCGTTCGCAGCATCTTCACAGCCTCATCTCTGCTTCAATCGCCCGGACCAGGCGCGATGGCGATGCACAGGAGAGAGTTCGGTTTGTCGCATCGAGCCCCACCCTCACGCGATAGATTGTTCGCTGTCCGCAACCGCCCGCGCTTTGCTGGGGGCGATGATCATGTCCTTGATGGCAGCTCCGGGAGGAACCATCGGATAGACGTTTTCCTCCGCCGCGACATGGACATCGAAGAGAATCGGCTCACCCGACAGAAGCTCGGCGGCCAGGATGTCGGACAGCTCATCGGGCCGACGCAGGGTGAAGCTCCGGATGCCGTAAGCGGCAGCCACGCGAGCGTAGTCGGGCGATACGCGCAGGTCGGAGGCCGAATAACGACCGTTGTAAAAGATCTCCTGCCACTGCCGAACCATCCCCAGATAACCGTTGTTGATGATGACGATCTTCACGGGCAACCGATGCTCGACGACAACGGCCAGCTCCTGCATCGTCATCTGGAACCCGCCGTCTCCGACGATGGCGATGACAGGGCGATCCGGCCGGGCGAAATGAGCGCCGATGGCCGCCGGGAATCCGAAGCCCATCGCTCCTAATCCTCCCGACGTGATCCAGCTCCGGGGATGTTGGAACCGGTAATATTGGGCGGCCCACATCTGGTGCTGGCCGACATCGGTTACGATGATCGCCTCGCCCTGAGTAAGGCGGGAAATCTCCTCGATCACGCGCTGGGGCTTAATCGTCCGATCATCATCCTCGTAGCAGAAGGGGTAGTCGTATTTCCACTGCTCGATCTGTTCCAGCCAGCGCGACCGATCTTCCCGGCGTGTGCCTCCGGATTCCCTGGCGTGCATGTCCTCCAGTATCCCGTTCAAGGTCATAAGCACACGCCGGACATCTCCGACGATAGGGATGTCCACCCGGACGTTCTTGTTGATTTCCGCCGGATCAATATCAATGTGAATCTTCTTGGCCGTGGGAGCGAACTCCGCAATCTTGCCCGTGACCCGGTCGTCGAACCGAACGCCGATGGCGATGAGCAGGTCGCACTGAGTAATGGCAGTGTTGGCGTACCAGCTCCCGTGCATCCCCAGCATACCGAGCGACAGAGGATGCGCGGAAGGAAAACAGCCAAGCCCCATGAGCGTCATCGCCACGGGAATCTCCTCCCTCTCGGCCAATCGGCGCAACTCCGCCGAGCCCCCGGACGCGATCACACCTCCCCCCGCGTAAATGACCGGTCGTTGGGCAGCGAGAATCGCCTCGGCGGCCTCCCGGATTCGCCGGGGATCTCCCTCCGTCACCGGTTTATAGCCGCGGAGAGAGACCCGGTCAGGATAGTGAAACTCACATTGCCGGAGTTGAATATCCTTGGGAAGATCAACCAGCACCGGCCCCGGTCGTCCCGTCCGAGCAATGTAAAAGGCCTCTTTGATCACGCGGGCCAGATCAGCGACGTCCGTCACCAGGTAATTATGCTTTGTGCACGGGCGGGTAATTCCGACGACATCCGCTTCCTGGAAGGCATCCGATCCGATCATAACCGTCGGAACCTGTCCGGTGAAGGCCACCAGCGGGATTGAGTCCATGTAGGCAGTGGCTATACCCGTCACCAGATTCGTCGCACCCGGTCCTGACGTCGCCAGAGCCACGCCGACGCGACCCGACGCTCGCGCATAGCCGTCGGCGGCGTGGGCCGCGGCCTGTTCGTGTCTCATCAGGATGTGCTTGATGGGTCCATCATAGAGACGATCATAGACCGGGAGGATGGCTCCACCGGGATGACCGAATATCACCTCCACGCCTTCTCTCACCAGGCATTCCACGAAAATATCCATCCCCGTCATCAGCATTGTCGCGTGACCTCCTTTGCCGGCCGACCCCTTCGGAAAAATCGGCATCAGTGTAGCAGCCGACCTCCTATTTGTAAAATTGATTGTTTTTCTTGTTGAATCATCATCGCTAATTCCCGCAGACCCTCCGTCAGACGCCTCCTTTGGCCGTGGCCAAACCCTCTCGGAGAGAGAAACAAAAAAGGCCATGTTCCGGGGCAGCGGATCATGGCCTCTTCCGTTTCACTCCCGGGTGCGGCCATCATCCGCTGCCTGGACCAGGCACGATAACGATGCTAATCGCAATAATGAGGAGGAGACGGAGGATAGTCTCTCGATGAGGAAGAGTCTGATTGCACCTGAGCGGGATCATGGCAGGGGCCGTGACCCCCGGCCGACCGGCGGCATCAACATCCCGTCGCCATGTCCCTCTTGCCTTCCCCATAACGGGGGTAATGTTACACAAATCCTCTCCGGAGGCAAATTGAAAGATTTTTTTGTTCCGTTAATCTCGCTTATCTCCATTTATCGCGCCGGGCCCGTTCGACCGGCTCGGAGACAATGCGGTGAACTCTTTCCCGCAGCGCTTCAATGTCATCCTTGCGCAGGCCCTGCGTCTCAATCGTATCGTGGATGTAGACGGTGATCTTCCCCGGATAGAGCCGCCAATCCCCGACGCGGTGAAACTCATAAGATCCGACGATGCTCATAGGCACAATGGGGTATCCGTATCGCTGGGCGATGATAAACGCGCCGTTTTTGAACGGACCGACTCTTCCGGTCCGGGTGCGACTGCCCTCGGCGAAAACGATCAGGCTGACGCCACTATCGAGGGCCTCTTTGGCTCGCCGCATCATTCGCTTGAAACCCGAGGGGCTGTTATCCCGAGGGACGGGAACGTTGCCGAATCGCTTCATCATCCATCCGTAGGCGGGGATTTTGAAATGGGACTCCAGTTCCAGACCCCGGACAAATTGGGGAATAGCCGAGTAGATGACGAAAGCATCGAAGATATTCACATGATTGCAGACGAAAATGCTTGTGCGCTCCCGATCGAATCCGGGAGCATAATGGACTTCAAATTTCACTCCCGCCAGCCGCAGGATGTTGCGAAAGAACCAGCGTTGGGGGCGGTCGTTTTTGCGGGGATCAATGATCATTCCCAAGAGCACGAGGAATGTGCAAACGGTGAAAAAGTGGATGATGCTGATGGTCCAGAGCAAGAGGCTGCGAAGCGTCAGGTACACCTCTCTGAGCCACCGATTCAGTCTCTCCACAACGCGCGATCCCTCCCCTCGATGGCTCACAACGGGAACGTCACTTCGATCCGTTCGGTCACGCATCACACCAGGACAAGCAGGGATGAAGGGAGAACCTCCAGCCGCTGACAGCGGAGCGTCATCACCTCCCCATCAACCATAATCGTGACCGGTTCATCCAGCTCAAACTCGACCCAGCGAACGGCCCGCCGTGCGGCGAGCGGGTGCTCTATATGCGTGCCGTCGTAGAGACCCGGCAGATTGCGCAGCAGCCCGATACGTCCAATAGGTCCCCAGCGAACGTATTCGATAAGTCCGTCAGCGACCTCCGCATAGGGAGCGATCATCATCTTACCGCCGGTGAATTTGCTGTTATTGAAACTGAGAAACAGACAGGGATCACGTTGCGGCTCCGGTTCCCCATCCAGTCGCAAGGGGAAAGGCCTCCGCGAGAGTCGGGCCAGACACACCAGCACCCCCAGCAGATAACCCACTTCACCGAGTGGCTTGAATCGCCGATTGACCAGTGCAGCCACATCAGCGGGAAAGCCCATGCTCAGAAGGTTGATGAAATGAATCGCTCCGTCTGAATGAATGAGCCGGAGAACATCACAGGGCCGCGTCCGGCCCAGCCGAATCGCTTCCAGAGCATGATCCAGGCCCCGATGACTGAAATCCCGGAGGAAGGAATTCCCGGTGCCCAGTGGAAGAAAGCCGAGAACGGGGCGTTCGGTCAGATGCTGGGAGGGGAGGCTCGTCGCCGATGCCTCCCCGCGGCCTGCTTGCGGATGCGGGACCGCCGGAGAAACCGAAAAGATGCCATTGACGATTTCAAATGACGTGCCATCGCCGCCGACGGCAAGGAAGCGTCGGTAGCCCCGGACGAGGGCCTCCCGGACGATCTCCACAGCATGACCGGGGCCTTCTGTCTCCACCGACGTCAGACGGACTCCATCCGCTCGCAGACGCTCCAGGACCGACCGAGCGAGCTTTCCGCAGCGCCCCCCACCAGCAGCCGGATTGACAATGGCTAGAAATTCATCGCGCGCTGTCATTGATCCGCCCCATTGTTGCGGTCCGGGTCTAAGCCATAGATCGCTCCCCTCAGAGTGGCCTGATGGCCTCCCGGCGGTCCAGTCGGCGACGTAAGATTTCGGCCAGCTCCCCCCGCTTGATTTTCAGCGACGCGGTGCGGGGAAAATCCTCGTTCCAGATGACGTATCCGCTCACTCGCTTGTAATCGGGCAATCGCCGATTCCGCTGTACCAGCTCCGCATGGAGAGATTCGCTCATCTCCAGCTCTCCATCCAGATGGAGCACGATAACCAATTGCTCGTCCCGCAACGTCCCTACCGGCCAGATGTAATTGGCGGCGAAGACGCAGAATTCCTTCACCGGCAGCCCATCGAAGACGGACTCGACATCCTCGGGATAGATATTCTTGCCGCCTTCGGTGACGATCATATTTTTCTTTCGCCCGACCAACTGGATATGGCCCATCGGATCCAGGCGACCGAGGTCTCCGGTGAGCAACCATCCATCCACAATCGTCTCGGCGGTCAATTCCGGATCATCGAGATAGTGAGACATGACATTTCGTCCTCGCACGGCGATCTCCCCGATGCCCTCGGCGTCGGGATTGATGATTTTGACTTCGACACCAGGAAGAGGCCTTCCCACCGTGTCGGGTCGGAAAGGCTTGAGATCGTTGACCGACACAGCCGTGCACGCTTCGGTCAGTCCGTACCCGTTAGCCACCGGGATGCCGAGGTCATAAAAGAACTGGAGCATGGCCGGATCGCTCGCCGCGCCGCCGACGACGACCAGCTCCAGCTCGCCCCCAAATGCCTCGTGGACCTGGGGGAAAAGTCGCCGACTGAGCCGAAGATTGGGCTGCTTGCGCGTGAGGAAACGATTCAGCCGCATCAGACCTCGAAGCAGCAGGCGCCGATGATAGGGAAGTTCGGCGAATCGAGCTTTCACTCCCTTCTCCAGATTCTTGAGCACAAGCGGAACCAGGCTCACGTGGGTGATTTTGTAGCGTCGGAAGGCGTCGCGCACGAACTCCGGTCGAAGCGTGCGCAGATGCACGACAGCCGCTCCGCAGACGAACGGTCCGATGAATCCCACCATGAAATCAATCGCGTGGTTAGTCGGCAGGATGCTCAGATAGCGCACCCCCGGTCGGAAAGGATAGATGGCCGTGAGCGAGCGACACTGCTCCAGATAGTTATCGTGTGTGAGCACGCAGCCTTTGGGTCGTCCCCCCGTTCCCGATGAGTAAACGATACAGGCCGTATCCGATCGGCTTCGGGCGACGAACGTGGGCTCGCGTTCGCCCACACACTCTTCCCATCGTTCAGCCTCGCCGAGATCAGCACCCGCAGGGGCTTCGGTCACGAGAATGAGCTTCGGCCTTGTTGTCGGAGGTTCCGGTTCAGACGATTCAGAGGCCGATTGCGCTGCCCCGTCAGCCATCGCCCGGCTGAGGGCACGCCAGATAAAATGCTCCGTGATTAAGACTTCCGCCCGACTATGCGCGAGCAGTCGAAGATGCTCCTCCGCCGTCAGTTTGTAATCCAGAGGGACGAGTACACCGCCGCAGAAAAAGACGGCAGCGGCTGAGATGAGCCACTTCGACTGGTTGGTCATTATAATGGCGACCCGAGTTCCCTCCCCCACGCCCCGCTCCTGCAGACCGGAGGCCAGAGCCAGCATCGCCCGCTCGAACTCCCGATAGGTCAGCCGACAGTTCTCCCGATCACGGTCAGCTTCGATGAGGCAGATCTCCTCGGGCCACGTCCGGACGGCGTCACGCAAGGCTTCACCGAGCGATTGGTAGCGCGTCAAGTCGAGCATAGCAATCCCGAGCTTTGCCGGAGCGAGCGTCCTCGCTCACGAGCCGAACGGGAACGAGCACAGCACGGCGAGCGCGTCAGAGCCGGGAGTGAATCCGTTCGGCCAGAGTGCGAAAATCACTCACTCCCTGCATTTCGTAATCGGGAAGCTCGACCTGAAAGTGATACTCCAGTTGGGTCAGTAGTTCCAGCGCCTGAAGACTATCAATGCCGAGCTTCCTGAAGATATCGTCATCCGGCGACAGCTCTTCCCGCGGGATCTTAAAGTGCTTCGCCGTCAGCGTGAGAATCTCCTCAATGGTCTGTTCCAGCGTTGGCATACACCTCCACTTTCGGCACGTCTTGAACCGAGGGCGCTCCGGTCACGAGGATCGGGCCTGGCCGTCATTTCCAGTCCTTCGGACGGACGTACCGGGCGATTTCCTCGTGTGTGGCGAACCAGACGCCCGGCTTGGACCGCATGTATTGAATGAGCCGTTCCAGCATGGCGATGCGCGAGCGATGCCCGATGATGTGCGGATGCATCGTCAGGATGAAGATCGTTCCTTCCTCGTACGCCTTATCGAATTCCGCCCGCCAGATGTCGTACACATCATTAGGTTGCGTGTAGGGACGGATCGTGCTCTGCCGATCCATGCCGAAATACGGGTAATCGTCGAGGATCCATTCGACGGGCAGCTCGACGACGCCCGTTGGTTCGCCGTTGATGAGCACCTCATAGGGACGATCATCGGCCATCAAGCTGCTGTCATAGAGCAAGCCGAGTTCCCGAATGAGCTTCATCGTCGCGGGACTGAAATCCCAGGACGGCGTGCGGATTCCCACCGGCGCTTTCCCCGTGATCTCCTTGAGAGCGGCAAAGCTCCGTTGCATCAACTCACGTTCTTCCTCTTCACGAAGCAGCGAGTTACGTTCGTGGATCCAGCCATGCAGAGCGATTTCGTGACGTCCCCGGGCCATGATCTCTTTGACCGATGCGAGATGAATTTTGGCGCTCATCGCGGGGATGAAGAAGGTCGCCGCAATTCCATAGGTGTCCAGCAGGCGAAGGATCCGCGGCAGGCCCGCCCGGGCGCCGTACTCGCCCTGAGCCATGAGCGCCGGGGAAGTTTGACCGTCCCGAAGCGCCGGCGTCTCGTTGTCGAAATCAAACGAGAGACCAACGGCCACCCGCGCTCGCCCCGGCCACTCTTTCGGGGTCAGGTCTCGTCCGGCACGAACCTGGTGCACAATCTCCATGACCCGACTTTCCGGCCATTTCCAGGGCGGTTCCTGCACCGACGATTGACCGGCCGATCGAGCGGCGATGCCAATTAAGAGCACACCGCTGATGAGCCCGAAGAAAATTCGATTCCCGGTTGACATGGCAATTTCCCCTTCACTCGAAAGAAATCGGCGTGCTGACCTGGCGCATATCCCGATAGCCCATACGGGGCCCGAACGCTTCGAGTCTACCGACCATCTGCCCGTCTCAGGCTCCGATGTGATCTGGCTTTCACATATCGCTGTGACGGAACCGAGATCGCGGGGCATTTGGCCGGGACCGGAAGCACCGGGCGCCCAGGGAACCGGTGTTACCGACAGCCCTTGAGAAACTGCCCCTCGTTCAGTTCGGCTAAGCCGTTCCTTTCTCCACGACCTGACCCATCCCCTTCAGTTCTCGCAGGTACTTTCCGACCATTCCATTCCACGGCGGG
>DATLZR010000065.1 GCA_035573895.1 Blastocatellia bacterium
CAATGAGGAATCGAGCATGGCGATGACGACCATGCCCAGGGGTCCGAGTTCGAGGAGGAAGTTCTTGACCGTCTCGACGATCTCTCCAACCATCATCACTCCCTGACAGATGCTTCTGCACTACCTTTTCCCTGCCCCAAAGGACGAGAGGACGCGAAAGGGGCATTGTAGCGGCCCACAGAGGAGCTGTCAAAAGTGGGGATCTCGATCGTTTTTCGCATCGGAGGGAGGTTCGAGCGAGCCGATGGCAGCGCCCCGTCTCAGACGCGCTCGATGATGGTAGCGATCCCCTGTCCTCCTCCGATGCAGAGGGTGATGAGGGCCGTCGCCAAACCCTGCCGCTCCAGCTCATCGAGAGCCGTGCCGAGCAGTATCGCTCCCGTTGCTCCCAGCGGATGGCCGAGGGCAATGGCACCACCGTTGACGTTGACCCGGGACGGATCCAGATCGAGCCGACGCATGACCTGAAGCGGTACGGCGGCGAACGCTTCGTTGATCTCCCACAGATCAATATCGCGGGTCGTCATACGAGCTTTGGCCAGGGCTCTTTGCGACGCCGGCGTGGGAGCAGTGAGCATAATGACCGGTTCATCTCCATAGGTGGCCATCGCTCGAATGCGCGCGCGCGGCCGCAGGCCATGTGATTTCACATACTCTTCCGACGCCAGCAGCACGGCGGCCGCTCCGTCCACAATGCCGCTCGAATTTCCCGCCGTGTGGACATGATGAATCTGCTTCACCTGCGGATACCGTGCCATCGCTATTTGATCGAAGGTCTCTCCGTTGGGGCCGACGGGCGTCCGTCCCAGCTCCTCGAATGAAGGCGCCAAACTCGCCAGAGCCTCCATCGTCGTATCCGGACGCGGATGCTCGTCCACCTCGAGCACGAGGGTTCCGGTCTCAGGGTCTCTCACGGGAACGAGGCTCTTTGCGAATCGGCCGTCGCGCAAGGCGACCGCCGCTCGCTGTTGCGACTGGAGGGCGTACCGATCAACATCCTCGCGGGTGAATCCTTCGAGCGTGGCGATGAGATCGGCGCTGATGCCTTGAGGCACCTGGAAATAGCGTTGCCGCAGCCGGAGATTATGGCCGTCCAGACCCCCGCCGTCCGATCCGATCGGATTGCGCGACATGCTCTCGACGCCGCCGGCGACGACAAGGTCCTGCGCTCCCGACATAATCCCCATCGCGGCGAAGTTGACCGCTTGCAATCCCGATCCGCAGAAGCGATTCAGCGTCACGGCAGTCACCTCCAGCGGCCAGCCGGCCGCCAGCACAGCGTTCCGAGCGATATTGGCTCCTTGTTCGCCAGCCTGCGACACACAGCCGATGATGACATCGTCCACATCTTTTTTCTCGATGCCGGTTCGCTCGGCCAGGTGAGTGATCACCTGAGCCAGCAGTTCCTGGGGATGAATTCCGCTGAGTGCTCCTTTCCCCGGCTTGCCGCGACCGCGCGGCGTCCGAACAGCGTCAATGATGTACGCGGTTCCCATGAGCGTCTCCTCGTACGAGTGATCATTTCCCGTCTCGTGTGACGAACTTAAGTACCACAGATGGTCGCGCGTCCACAAGGCGAGGGAACGAGCGATGAGACGAAACGGACCGACCGCCGGTGTGCGACCTTTCCCGAACGCCTGTGATTTGCTACTCTGAGGGCCTATGAACGTCACACATCTGAGATGCTCCCGATGCTCCAGAACCTATCCGCCGGGCAACGTCTACACCCTGTGCGAGTGCGGCAAACCGTTGCTGGTCATCTACGATTTAGATCGTGCCGCGAAGACGTTGACCCGCGCGGCACTTGCTCGACGGCCGGCGACCCTCTGGCGGTATCGTGAGGTTCTGCCCGTCGAGCGCGAAGAGTTCATCGTGTCGCTCGGCGAAGGGTTCACGCCGCTTGTGCCGTGTCATCGGCTGGGAGAGCGATTGAGCATGCCTCATCTGTTCGTCAAGGACGAATCGTTCAATCCCACGGGCAGTTTCAAAGCCCGAGGAATGGCGGTGGCCGTCTCGATGGCCAAGCAATTGGGCCTCCGGCATCTGGCCGTGCCGAGCGCGGGAAACGCCGCCGGAGCCCTGGCGGCTTACGCGGCGCGCGCCGGAATGCGCGCGACCGTCTTCATGCCGTGCGATGCGCCGTCGGCCAATCGGATCGAAACGGCAGTTCACGGGGCCGACGTCGTGCTCGTGGACGGCCTCATTACGGATTGCGCCCGACGCCTCCAGCGAGAGAAGGAGGAGAAAGGCTACTTCGACGTCTCCACCTTGCGCGAACCGTATCGCGTCGAGGGGAAGAAAACGATGGGTTATGAGCTGGCCGAACAGATGGGGTGGGAGTTGCCCGATGTGATCCTCTATCCTACCGGCGGCGGCACCGGTCTCATCGGCATGTGGAAGGCATTTGACGAGATGGAGGCGATGGGACTCATCTCTTCGCATCGTCCGCGCTTCTACTCGGTTCAGGCGGCGGGATGCGCTCCCATTGTGCGCGCTTTCCAGGAAGGAAAAACCGAAGCCGGGGAAGTCCCGCACGCCCGGACGGTGGCTTCCGGGTTGCGCGTTCCTCGCGCCATCGGTGATTTCCTCATGCTCGATATTCTTCGCCGGAGCGGAGGCGGAGCCGTTGCCGTGGAGGATGGAGAAATTCTGGCCGCCGTCCGTGAACTGGCGGCCGTCGAAGGCATCTTCGCCTGCCCTGAAGGAGCCGCCTGTCTCCCGGCTCTCCGCCGCCTGCTTGAGGAGGGAGAAATTGACCGCCGCGAGCGCGTCGTCCTCTTCAATACCGGCACGGGATTGAAATACCTCGATGTGGTGAGCGCCAGCCCGCCGATGTCCTGAAGCCCTGAACGATGAGCTGAGGTCGGCCTCTCAGCCGCGCATCGTGTGCGCTCGGAGAGGCGGCGTTGTGCCCCCCGAGAAATCATTCGTAAATTCCGGCGGGACGGGCGATCTCGTACTCGCGCTTGAGCTGCTCGAGCAAAGCCTCCCGCTGGTCGTAGAGGCGCTTATGGCGTCGCGGCGGATGCTTGGCGAGAGCATATGCCGTAATGAGCGGCAGCGCCACCGTGACATCGAGATAACAGGTCACCGCGTTGGGCAATCCCTCGGGATCAATCTTGCGCCAGCTCACGGCTTCGCTCGGAGTTGCGCCTGACAGTCCTCCGGTATCGGGTCGGGCATCAGTGATCTGAAGGAAGTAGTCGTGCCCTTTCTCCTGAATGCCGAGAACCTCCTGCAATTGCGGCTCGGTTTGCAGCAGAAAATTCTTGGGCGATCCTCCGCCGAGGATGAAGACGGCGCTCTTGCCGTCGGGGACGAGCCGCTTGGCTCCCAGAACAATGGCAGCCGTTTCGTTGACATCTCGTGAGACATCGAACTTGAGACCATTCCCGATCAGCGCCTTGGCCGCGACGTTCATCCCGATGGAGCTATCGCCCGGCGAGGACGTGTAAATCGGCACACCGTATTGATAGGCCGCCGACAACAGGGATCTCGTCCCCCGCTTCAAAACGTTCTCGCGCTCGTGAATGTACTTGCCGACGAGATAATGAAACTCGGCCGTGCCCATCTCCCGTTGAAACTCCGGCAGGGAGATGATCTGATAGAAGAACCTGTCGGTGGAGAGCAGGACCTCATAGTCGAAGAAGACATCGTAGATGCGCACAACACCCTGCCGATGGAGTTCGACATCATCGGCATAGGGCGTCCCCTGGTGCATGGTGAAGCCGATGCCATAGTGCGTGTCGTGATAGAGATTGGCGCCGGTGGAGACGATCCAATCCACGAAGCCATGTTCGATCAACGGAATGAGGGCGGAAATCCCCAGCCCCGCCGGCGTCAGCGCTCCCGTGAGGCTCATCCCGATGGTGACATTCTCCTCCAGCATCTTCTCGGTGAAAAGCAGGCAGGCTTCGCGCAGCCGACCGGCATTGTAGGCGAGAAAATTTTCCTCGATCAGTTCCACCACCGTGGTCGAACCGGTGATCGGTTTCGGGTCAATCGGCCGTCCCTTCAACAAGGGTTTCCTCGGCTTTGCCATCC
The DNA here is from genome assembly GCA_035573895.1 of Blastocatellia bacterium. NCBI lineage: Bacteria > Pseudomonadati > Acidobacteriota > Blastocatellia > Blastocatellia bacterium. The sequence goes on from DATLZR010000065.1 coordinate 4,045, forward strand.
ATCACCTCCTTCCCGGCGATTGCTGCCGGCTGATGCACACGCCGTGTCCTGTCGTTATTGTGACAGTGCTTTTACACCATTTCCTCGAATTGTTCAAGAAAAAATTTTCCGCCCGCGGAGTGCTCCGCAGCAGACTCGACGCAACGGGAGGCATCGGACATCGGCCGCCAGAGAAAAAGTGGATCAGACGCCTCTCCGACCGAGCGTGAGACCTTTGAGCAGCAGTGAAGATTCGCTAGAATTGGGCGCGGCATGAGTGAACGAATGATGGCCACGCTGCTGGAGGTCCGCGATCTGAGAACCTACTTCTTCACCCGCCGCGGTACGGTGAAGGCCGTCAACGGCGTGAGCTTTCATCTGGCGCGGGGACAAACCCTGGGGGTGGTGGGAGAGTCGGGCTGCGGGAAATCGGTGACGGCGCTCTCGATTCTGCGCCTGGTGCCTCCGCCGGGACGCATCGTCGGCGGGAAGATTCTTCTCGATGGAGTGGACCTGCTCGGCCTGGCGCCGGATCAGATGCGGCGGATTCGCGGTCGGCGCATCGCCATGATCTTTCAAGATCCGATGACGTCGCTCAATCCCGTCCTCACCGTCGGGTATCAGATCGCCGAGGCCGTTCTCGCGCACGAGAACGTCTCCAAGCGCGAGGCCTGGAATCGAGCGGTTGAGATGATGCGGGCCGTGGCCATTCCCGATGCGGAACGACGCGCCCGGAGCTATCCTCACGAACTGTCGGGAGGACTGCGGCAACGGGCCATGATCGCCATGGCGCTCGTATGCCGTCCCGACGTGCTCATCGCCGACGAGCCCACGACCGCCCTGGATGTCACCATTCAAGCGGAAATCCTCGATCTGCTGGCCCGGTTGCGCGAGGAGTTCCGGCTCTCGGTCCTGCTCATCACGCACGATCTCGGCGTCGTCGCTCACACGGCCGATCACGTCGCCGTCATGTATGCCGGCCAGATCGTGGAGACGGCGCCGGTGCGGGAACTGTTCAAAAATCCTCAACACCCCTACACGCGCGGGTTGCTGCGCTGCTTGCCTCGGCTGGGCGACGACGGACACCGCCCCCGGCGCCTCGACGCCATCGAAGGAACGGTGCCGGATTTGCTCTCGCTGCCTCCCGGCTGTCCCTTTGCCGATCGCTGCCCGGAGGTCATCGCCGAGTGCCGACGCGGCTCCATCGGCCTGACGGAGGTCGCAAACAATCACCGGGTTCGTTGCGTGCAACGAGGATCGCCCATCAGCGACGATGAGCTCCCACCCGCAATCCCCGTGGAGCCCTCTCGCCCCGGCAGACTCTCGGTATGAGTCAGAATCACGCTCTCGTGGTGGTCGAAAATTTGAAAAAGTACTTCCCTCTTGGCCGGGGATTCTTTCGCCGGGAGCGGGGATTCGTGCGCGCCGTTGATGGTGTGAGCTTCTCGATCCGGCAGGGCGAAACCTTCGGATTGGTGGGCGAATCCGGCTGCGGCAAAACGACAACAGGACGGTGCGTGCTCCGGCTGATCGAACCGACCGCAGGACGGATCGAGTTCGCCGGCGTTGATCTCCTCGCGCTCGGTCGGAACGAATTGCGAGCCATGCGCCGGAACATGCAGATCATCTTTCAGGACCCCTACTCCTCGCTCAATCCGCGCATGACGGTGGGCCAGATCCTTGAGGAACCCCTGATCATTCACCGCCTGGGCAGCAAAAGCGAACGGCGGGAGCGCGTGCGTCAGTTGTTGCACGATGTCGGATTGAGTGTCGAGGCGATGGATCAGTATCCTCACGAATTCTCCGGCGGACAACGTCAGCGCATCGGTATTGCCCGCGCGCTCGCTCTGCATCCCCGGTTCATCGTGGCCGACGAACCGGTTTCGGCGCTCGATGTCTCGGTGCAAGCGCAGATCATCAACCTGTTACAGGAGCTGCAACAGCGGTACGGACTGACCTATCTCTTCATCTCGCATGGGCTGGCCGTCATTCGCCATCTCTCGACGCGGGTGGGGGTGATGTACCTGGGCAAGCTCGTCGAGGTCGCTCCGGTGGAGGAGATTTATCGTCATCCGCTGCATCCTTACACGCAGGCGTTGCTGTCGGCGGTTCCGGAGCCCGATCCCGACCGACGGCCCGAGCGAATCGTGCTCCGGGGCGAATTGCCGTCGGCGGCGGCTCCTCCCGCCGGCTGCCGGTTTCACACGCGCTGCCCTTACGTCATGCCCGAATGCCGCGAGCACGAACCCCCGCTCCGGGAAGTCGCCGCCGGCCATCAGGTCGCCTGCTTTCTGATCAAATAAGGGATCAGTCGGATCTGTCTGACTTTTCACAGGAGGAAACGTCCATGACCGAACCAACAGGACCTGAAACGATCCATGACCTCCCCCCGGCGGAGGAGCGCCCTCCCGCCGGGCCTTTTCAACGACTCATCGGTGTGATTTTCTCTCCCGGTGAGACCTTCGCCGACATTAACCGGAAACCCACCTGGGCTTTCGCTCTGCTGGTGGCGATTGTGGCCTCGATGGGGTCGGCCTTTCTCATTCGCGCGCGCATCCCCGATCTGGAACAGCGGATGGAACAGATCATGCGGGAGCAGATCGAACGGCGACTGGAACAGCAGGGAGCCCCTACAGGTCCAGCCGCCGAACGCCAGATCGAACAAGCCATGTCCCTGAGCCGAACTCTCTTCAAGTTCAGCCCTCTCTTTTCCATCGCCACGGTGCCGATTGCCGCATTGCTTGTCGCCGGCGTGTTCTTCCTCGTTCTCCTCATGGTTCAAGCGGACACCACATTCCGAAAGACGTTTTCCATCACCTCGTGGTCGCTCATGGCGACGACGCTCGTCAGTAATGTGGCCACAGCCATCGTCCTGTTTCTGCGCGATCCGGCCTCGATTGACATCACGAGTCCTCAGGGAGTCCTGATGACGAACCTCGGCGCTATGCTCGGGCTGTCGTCGAAAACGACCAACCCGGTCGTCTACGCCACGGCGACCTCCGTGGATATTTTCACCATCTGGTTCCTGATTCTCATGGCGCTGGGGATCGAGGCCATCTCCCGAAAGATGTCGCGGATGAAAGCGGGCGTCATCGCCGGCGTTCTCTGGTGTGTGTGGGTGGGGATCAAAGTCCTCTGGGCGGCGCTCAACCCGGCTGCCTGATCGAGGGAAAGAGCGTACTCGTGCGGCGCGGATGCGCGTGTGAAAGAGGACCTGCTTCCGTCGCTTCGATGAGCGGACGCTCTGCCAGGGTGAGACGTTGGGATCGCCATTGGCAGGACGCACGCTCGCCTTACCGCACGAGCCCCGGCCACTTCAGTCACGCCGTGAACAACCTTTCGGTATGGATATCTGTTGCGAGTTGAGAATTGCCATGAACGAGGAATACCGTTGTTTCCTGTCGGTGGGTAGTGTGTCGCAGGCTGGAAGGGGGGAGGACGAATCAGCGGGAATCCGTGCAATCGGTGACTCCTTTTGGAGGGGGTGAAGGCTATGCGATTGGGATTGAACTGCGGCTACTGGGGAGCGGGTCCGGCGGATAATGTGGCGCTGGTACAAGAAGCCGAACGACTCGGTTACCATTCGGTGTGGACGGCCGAAGCCTGGGGATCGGATGCGGTGACGCCGCTCACCTGGCTGGCGGCTCTGACCGAGCGCATCGCCGTGGGAACAGCAGTGATGCAAATCCCGGCGCGCACGCCGGCGATGACGGCGATGACGGCAGCCACACTCGATCTGCTCACTGGCGGGCGCGTTCTTCTGGGTCTGGGGGTCTCCGGCCCTCAGGTCGTCGAAGGATGGCACGGCGTGCCCTACGGCAAACCGCTGCAACGCACCCGCGAATACGTGGAGATCATTCGCCTCATTCTTCGACGCGAACGGCCACTGGAATTTCACGGCGAGTATTACGACATCCCGGTGCGCGGCGGGACGGGACTCGGCAAACCGCTCAAGTTGATCATCCACCCACTGCGCCCGGTCCTCCCGATCTATCTGGCTGCGCTCGGTCCGAAAAACGTCGCTCTGGCAGCCGAGATCGCCGATGGCTGGTTACCAATTTTTTTCTCGCCCTATCGAATGGATGTCTTCCGTCCCTCGCTCGAAGAGGGATTTGCTCGCCGAACCGCTCCCACGCCCGCCGAGCAGTTCGACATCGCGCCCACCGTGTCGGTTGTCGTCGGTGAGGATGTGGAGGCCTGCCGCGCACAGCTTAAGCCTCATCTGGCGCTCTATATCGGAGGGATGGGAGCACGTCGCCGTAATTTCTACAACGATCTGGTCTGTCGCTACGGTTACGAGGAGGCGGCACGAACGATTCAGGACCTCTACCTGGCGGGCAAGAAAAAAGAAGCGGCGCTCGCGGTGCCGGATGCGCTGGTGGACGAAGTCGCTCTCTGCGGCCCGCCCGAACGAATCGCCGACCGACTGGCGGCCTGGCGGGATGCCGGCGTCACGACCTTGATTATTGCCACCGACAATCTGCAGACGGTCCGCCTGATGGCCGATCTCGTCGCTCGCCTCTAAGCTCGGCGGCGAAAGAGTGTGGGGTTCGAGAGTGAGCGCTCTCCCGCCCCTCGGCGAGAAATGATCGCCGGCGCGCCCGGCTCCTGACCGAAGGCGTCGGAAAGCAGTCGCTCCACGCCCGCTTTTGTGCTACGGTTGAGAAGGAATCGTCATGAAGCCGTGGAGAGCGATCCTTCTGAGCGTCGGTCTGCTTCTGACCGGGACGCCGGCGCACGGGCAAAAAGAGCCGTCACCTCCGGCGGGGGCGGCGGCTCGCGCACGCGCCATTCTGGCCGATGCTCTGAAAGCAGCCGGCGGACGCGAGCGTCTCGATCAGATTCGCACCCTGGCCATCACTGGTGAAACCATCATCACCAGCCCTCTCGGTCCGGTGCGAAGCCAGCGGCGGATTCTTCTCGTCCTCCCCGACCGATTGCGCGTGGAAGTGAACCTGCCCGGACTCACGTTGATTCAAGGGTTCGATGGAAAGACCGGATGGATCAGCGGGCCGATGGGAGTTCAGGAGCTGCCTCCCGCCGCCTTCAAAGAGGTGCGTTCCACCCTCAAGCGCCTGACCTTCGTTTTCTATCGAACCTGCGAAGGTGAAGGGGTGACGCTCTCCTATAAGGGCACCACCGAGTGGGAGGGAAAATCGGTTGATGTCGTTCACTACGCCGATGCCGAGGACACGTTCACACTCTTCTTCGATTCAGCATCACACCGGCTCGTCCGACTCGCCTATCAGGGAAGGGATCCGTTCTCCGGCGCGAGCATCGAAGCCGAGGACCTTTACTTCGATTATCGGGAGGTCTCCGGTGTGGTGTATCCCTTCCGTACCGTCACTCGACACGCGGGGAAGACCTTCAGCGAGTTCCGCGTGAGCGAGCTGGCGCTCAATCACTCGGTTGATGACGCTGTGTTTAAGAAACCGTGAGCACCGATCGGTCGGAACCGACGATCGGTCAGACCGGACTCCGCAGGAGGACAGGGTGATCAAAGTAAGCGTATCGGAGCCGCGACTTCTGTGCTCGCTCTGAGCCGCCAATGTCCGGCGGGTCTTGGAAAGACTCGATGGAGTTACTTCGGTGGTCGTGGATCTGAAGAGAAAGGAGATTCTCGTCGAGTACGATGAAGCCCGTCTGACCCTCGATGACATTCGGCGAGCAGTCGAGCGGGCGGATGTGCGTAGATCGCTCGGTCACCGCCTGCGCGAGCTGTTCCGTCGAACGCCTCAAAAGGTACCTGAGCGCCGCTGTTCGTCACCGACCACGTCAGAGCGTGTCTGAAAAGATGGAGCCACAGCTCTCAGGGGCAGCCTGCGAGAGCCCGGCGCTGCGCACCGGGAGACCTTAAGGCGGTAGTGACATCAAGTGGTACAGCTCGTTAGAGGCTGTAGGTGTGACGAACCGCCGGGTCACCATCTCGTGGAATAGATCCGCCCTGGAAAAGACGGGGTCTTGCGCACATTGTGGGCCCGCTTTTGCGGAACCGTGTTATTCCAATGCTCCAGATGAGCCAGTCGGCCCGATTTTTTGTCCACCCGCTGGTGACAATCCGCCGGGAAGACGGACGTGGAGACGCCAAAGACACGCTGGATGGATTGAAAGCTTGTCCCTTGCTGATTGGCATGGAGAATTTGCTCGTTTTGGGCTTCTGTGTAGCGGACTTTGGGGTTCAGGACCAGAAAGGCGCCCCAGTCCTTGCGCGATATTGCTGGCTTTCGCCCCAATTATGGCCGTTTTCGACAATCCTGCTACTGCATCGCCGGGCAGGTGTAAGTCCGAATTCCCTGAATCATCGCACTCCTCCTGTCCCTATTAGGATGCTTCCATGATGCATCACCTGCAGGGTCCGCACTGCCAACTGCTGAGGTGCTGCGCCCGTGCTTCCCTCACAGCCGAGAAGAGCACCGTGAGCTGTGCCTGCTCTCAGGCATCTTATGTTGGCTTATATGGCCCAACCTCGCAGGTTGCGGGGTTAATAAAGTTCATGGTAACCTGCGCAGGAGTACAAGTGAGGTATCCGGTATGCCGTCTGAAACTGGGAATGTTCTACCCGAATGGCTGAAAAAGGAATACCGCGGGGCTCAATGGATACGGGTGGATTTGCACCTGCACTCGCCCGGCGTGAATTCCTTCAAATTTCCTGCGGGATTGAGTGCCCGCCACAAAGAACAGGTTGTTCAGGCATACGTCGCGCAACTCAAAGCGCAGGGGATTAAAATTGCCGCCATCACCGATTACCAGCAGATTCGCACCGAATGGTTTCAACTCATTCGGGAGAAAGCGCTGGCAAAAGGGATTTATATATATCCCGGCGTGGAGCTTTCTTTCGGCGGCGATGTGGCCGGCAAATACGGCCTTCACGTGCTGGCGATTTTCCCTTTCGATATGGACGCTGAGACGATCAACCGCACCATAGATAAAATGTTGGACGATGTGGATGAGCCTCTGGTGAATTCCGATGGCACACATCGGGATTTGAGACCAAGGACGAACCTGACAGAAAGTCTCGCGCGGCTGCGCCGTGAGACGGATTGTCTTTTCATTTTCCCCCATCCGAACGACTCCAAGGGATTGTTGAAGAGTTTCCAACCCGACAGGGCGGCGGAGATTCTGGCGGCCATTTGTCCCGAAGCCATTGAGGAATTGACTGACGGGGATCGCGATCGGCTGCGGAGTACGGGCAGGATTGACACGAACCGGATTGACCGGATAGCCACCGTGCTCAACAGCGACAACCACAGTATTGACGAAATTGGAACCAAGCGACTTTCCGATGACTCTCCCCGCGCCACATACCTGAAACTCAGTGTTCTGGACGACCTGGGCGCGATCCGGCTGGCGTTGCGCGATCACCAGATTCTGGCGCACGTTGGCGAAAAGCCGGAGCCAGCGCATACACGTATAGAGGCGGTGGAAATTGACGGCACAGGTTTTCTGGGGAGCCTGTGCCTGGCGCTCAGTTCCGAACTGAACGTTCTCATTGGTGGGCGTGGTGTGGGCAAGTCAGCGCTGTTGGAGGTCATCCGCTATGGGCTGGATTTGCGCCTGTATGCGCCCACGGAGTATCGGGAAGGGCTGCCACGCTATGCTTTGGGCAGCGGCGGCAAGGTCACGCTGGTGATGAGGCAGGTAGTGGGTCCGGGCGTTGAGAGAAGATTCCGTTTGGAACGAGTGTTGGGCGAAGAGACGCGGGTGTATGAGCTGGATGGAGAGGGCGAACACCCCGTCCCCCTCACCGCGCGCGACATCATTGGGGAGCAGGACGTGCCGCTGTTCTTTGGGCAGCGGGAGATTTATGAAATAACGCAATCGGCCTCCTTACGGCGGCAGTTACTGGACGAACTGATCGGAGGAACCGCTCATCGGCAGACTCAGAAGATCCGCCAGTTGCAGGAGAAACTGCGCCACAATGCACGCCGGCTGCTGGAAGTTCAGGTGCAGCGGGCGCGTCGGGCTGAAGTCGAGCAACGTCTGAGGGAAATTGAGCACGAAATCCGTCTCTTTGAGAGACATGGCATTGCCGACAAACTTCAGGAGGAGACGGCGCTGGCCCGGGATGAGGAGCGGCTGGGGCGGCTGGAGGGAATCTGCCGGAAACTGGTGGAGGAATGGCGGGAGATGCAGAGCCGCTGGAAGGATCGTCTGCAGCATACGCTGGAAGGTCTAGCCCAGGCAGAAAGCCAACAAAAGCGCCTGCTTCAGGAAGATGCCACCCGTATCGTCCAGGATTTACAGGCTGGCTTCGCAGAACTGTTCCATCGCGGCGATCAGGAATTGCAGAAGGCAGAATCAGGGATCGCCACCATCCGTCAGCGCTGGGATGAGGGAAGACAGGCACTGGGTGAAGAACTACGACGCATCCGCCAGGAACTCGGTGCCCGGGCGCTGGACCCGGATCGGCTGATCCACCTCACGCGCGAGCAGGCCAGACTGGCTCAGGAACTTCAGGTGCTCCAGCAGGTAGAAATGGAGACACAGAGCCTGGAAACGGAGCGTCGTCAACTTCTGCAACAATTGCGCGAAGCCCGCCGCGAGGCGTTTAAGTTGCGCACGGATCAGGGGGATGCTATCACCCAGCACATCGGGACGCGGGTGAGGGTAGAGGTCATCCATCGGGGTCAGCGAAAAGAGTATGCCGACCGCCTCGTCGAGTTTTTCAGCGGCTCCAAGATACCGAGACGGGATCTGGAGGCTGTCGCCAACGATGAGAATCTTGCAGACGGTCTGGCACTGGTAGAGGTAGCGCGCAAGGGAAAAGAAGAGCTGACCCGGAAGACAGCCCTGAGCGATGCACAGGCCCAGCGACTCCTGGATTTCCTCAACGAGAAAGAGGGACGATGGTATGAACTGGAACTGCTGGCACCCGAAGATGAGGTCCGCGTATCCCTTAAGATCAACGGGCGCTGGATCAAGTTAGAAGATCTCTCGCCCGGTCAGCGCGCGACCGCCATGCTTCTTATCCTGCTGACCCGGACGCGGCGTCCGCTGCTGATTGATCAACCCGAAGATGACCTGGACAATCGTTTTGTCTATGAGGACATTGTGAAATTGCTGCGCGCTCATAAAGGCGAATTTCAGCTCATTGTTGCCACCCACAACGCTAACATCCCGGTGCTGGCGCATGCGGAACTCATCGTGGCGCTGGAGGCGGAAAGCGACCGCGCCCATATCGCAGTCCAGGGCGGGATGGACCATCGCCGTATACAGGAAGAAGTGCGCCGTGTGATGGAAGGTGGAGAGGAGGCGTTCCGTCGCCGGGCCGAAAAGTACGGTCTGGAGGTTTTGCCATGACCTTGCTGGAGTTGATGGAGCGGATTCGTCGAGGCGAAGACCTGCATACTGAGTTCAAAGCAACGGATGCCCATACGGATGACATAGCGGCTGCGATGGTCGCTTTTGCCAATACCGACGGCGGGCAACTCATCTTCGGCGTCTCCGATGAGGGACAAATCGTGGGGGTGAAAGATCCTGACCGCCTGATGCAGCGCATGGATCAAATTGCCTATCAAAACTGCGAGCCCCCTCTAACCGTGTTGCTGGAAACAGTTTCGACACCAGAGGGTACGGTGGTCGTCGTTCACATCCCCAAAGGGGACCTGCGTCCGTATCGCACCGGCAGAGGGGATTACTTCATCCGGACGACAACGGGACGACGCAGAGCCTCCCGGCAGGAACTCCTGCGTCTCTTTCAAGCCGTGGAGAGCCTTTTCTACGAGGAGACCCTGATCCTCCGGGCCGGGCTGGAAGATATAGACATCGCTGCGTTTGAGCAATTTTGTGCCCGAGCTCTGGGGGGAATCGGAGCTGAACCGGATGCCCTGCTGGTCAACTGGCATCTGGTCAGGGAACGAGAAGGCCGAAAGCATCCAACGGTGGCCGCTCTTCTTCTCTTTGGCCGGGAACCCCAAAACTACCTTCCCTACGCCTATATCACAGCGGCGCGCATCCCGGGCCAGGAGCTTTCCGGCGAGCCATCCGATAGAAAGCGCATCGAAGGAACCCTTTTCCAGATGCTGGAGGATACCGCCCGTTTTCTGAACCTCCACCTCCGCACGGTCCACCGGATTCAGAGCTTTGAGCCCGAAGCCCATCCGGAACTGCCGGAGAAGGCCCTTCGAGAAGTGGTAGTCAATGCCCTGGTTCACCGCGACTATACCATTCATGCTCCCATCCGCATCTTCATTCTGGACGATCGGGTGGAGGTGCGAAGCCCTGGCCTGCTTCCGAATACCGTCACCGTGGAAATGATCCGGGACGGGCTGGCCCATGTGCTCAGGAACCCTCTCCTGTACTCTTTCTTTGTCCGGGCGGGATTTGTCACAGATACTGGAAATGGTTTTCGACGCGCGATGTTGCTGGTAAAAGAGGCCACCGGTCGGGAACTGGAGATTCGGGAGGAGGGCAATGAAGTCGTGGTGGTAATTCCGCGAATCGAGACGCTAAAGACACGTTGAATTGGCTCAAAGGATTTCCCTTTTCTCAGAGATTGGAGGATTTGTTCTTTTGAGGCTCCTGTGGGGCGGAGTTTGGGATTGAAGACAAGAAAGGCCGCTCTTGCCACGATACGGCTGGCTTTCGCCCCGATTATGGCCGTTTTCGACAATCCTGCTACTGCATCGCCGGGCAGGTGTAAGTCCGGATTTTCTGAATCATCGCTCTGCTCTGTCCCTGCAGGATGCTTCCATGATAACTTCCAAGGTCCGCACTACTCTTAAGGCCGGGGCCGTTGTTATTGCGGTGCTGCCTCGGGCTTTTACATCTTGCCCCGTGAGGGGGTTTTCGGACATCCTTTCAAAACCGAGATGACTTTCTGTCACAAGGAGCGTGCCCGATGGGAAAACGAACGATCTTTCTGCTGGTAGCTCTCGCCCTCCCCGGCAGTCTGTTTTCTCAATCATCGGCCACGAAGCGGCTGACCATGCGGGATATGCTTTCGTTCAAGACGATCAGTACGCCGGTTCTCTCTCCCGACAGTCGCCGGGTGGCCTTCACCCTGTCGGAGGCTGATTTCAAAGAGAGCCTCTATCGAACCGACATCTGGGTCGTGGATGTCGAGGCGCGAAAACCTCACCCCTTCACCCGAAGCAAAGAGAACGAGTCCATGCCACGATGGTCGCCCGACGGGAACTGGCTCGCGTTTCTCTCCAACCGTCCGCCCGTCACGGCACCGGCCGAGAAGAAGGAGGAAGGACCGAAGAATCAAATCTGGCTCATTCCGACGGCTGGAGGAGAAGCCTTCCAACTGACCGAGGCCGAGGAAGGGGTGATCTCCTTCGAGTGGTTGCCCGACGGACAAACGATTCTTTATCTCACCCGCGAAGCCCTGCCCAAACCCGAAAAAGAGCGCAAACAACGAGACCGACAGCAGAAGTTCGATCCCATCGTCGAGGACAGGGAGAAGTATCGTCGGGAGTTCTGGACCATTGATATTGCCACGAAGAAAGCCAGGCGCGTCTTCCTCGGCGACTATGGCATCGGCGCGTTTGACGTTTCTCCCGATGGCAAGCGCGTCGTCTACATGACCAACTACACCGGGAAAGAGGACGATGGCGACAAGTTCGACCTCTGGGTCCTCTCACTGGACGATGGGACAGCTCGCCAGATCACGCGACGAACCGGAGGGGAGCGGTCTCCCCGGTGGTCGCCGGACGGCACGGCTATCGCGTTTCTCGCTCCGCAGATTCCGGACATCTCGTATTCTCAAACCGATCTCTTTGTGGTCTCGCCCGACGGCGGCGAGCCGCAGCTCGTAACGAAGGAGTTCGACCGGAGCGTGGAATCCTTCCGCTGGTTTCCCGACAGTCGAGCGCTCTGCGCTGTAGCCGCCTGGGGCGTATACTCACCGCTTGTGCGGCTGCCCCGCGCGGGAGGCGCGCCGGAACCAATCACTCGAACGGAGATCGTGGTTTCGGCCTTCGATCTGTCGAAGGATGGGAATCGTCTCGTTCTTCTGGCCGAGGATGCGCAGTCGCTGCCCGATCTCTGGCTCCTCGGGCAGGGAGAAAACGGATTCGTCCGCCTCACTGACATGAATCCGCAGGTGAAAGAATTCGAGATCGCTCGACAGGAGGTGATCCGCTGGAAGAGTCGTGATGGGCGAGAGATCGAAGGCGTGCTCACTCTGCCGGTGGGATACCGGCCGGGCACGCGGTATCCGTTACTCGTGGCCGTGCACGGCGGACCGCACGGGCGCACGCTGCATACCTTCCGCCAGTATTACAACTTCCAGGTGTGGGCGGCCAACGGATATGCCGTCTTCTCGCCCAATTTTCGCGGCAGTAGCGGCTATGATGCAACGTTCGACATCGCCAATCGCGGCGATCTCGGCGGCCGGGATTTCGAGGACATCATGACGGGCGTTGACTTCCTCATCGCCCGTGGCCTAGCCGACGGAGACCGCCTTGGAATTTTCGGCGGGAGCTATGGCGGATATATGACCAACTGGGCCATCACTCAAACCGACCGCTTCAAAGCGGCCATCTCCATGTACGGCATTTTCAACCTCATCACCGACTTCAGCAATTCTTACCTCCCCAGTTGGGAGCCCAACTATCTGGGCGGCTACTACTGGGACATGCTCGATGTCTATATCCGCCGCTCTCCGTTCGCCTACGTGAAAAACATCAAAACGCCCGTGCTCATCCTTCACGGCGAGGCCGACCCCAACACCTTCATCTCCAATTCCAAGGAGATGTACACCGCGCTGAAGACGCTCGGCAAAACGGTGGAGTTCGTGCGCTATCCCCGCGAAGGGCACGGCTTCCGCGAGCCCAACCATCGGATTGACGAGATGGAGCGGGCGCTCGAGTGGTTCAATCGCTATCTGAAGGGAGAAACGCCCGAAACGCGAAAAGAATTTCGGATCGGGGAGAAGGTTCCTGCCGGAGCCTGGGAATTTGAAGTCGTGTCGGTCAATTCCGAGGCCACCTATCCGGGACTGACCGCGGACAGGCGGTTCATCGAGGTCTCTCTCCTGTTCAAGAGCACAGGGCGCGAAAGCCCGTCGCTCGAACTTCGACTGGACGCGCAGGATGTCGTCCTTCTCGATGATCGTGGCAACGCCGTCGCTCCCCTGGGTGTCCCCGTGGAAACGCGCGGCGTTCGAGGACTCGTTCGCGGTGCGACGCGCTTTACGGCCGCCGTCGTCGCGGGAGAGCCGACCACCTACGTTCCGCTCGTTCTCACGTTCGATCTCCCTCGAGATCGGCAGGCCGTTGCGCTGCGGGTGAAAAACTTCCCTCTCGTCCGGCTTCTCGCGCAGTGATCGCGCCTGTCGGCGAGAGAGGGACAGTGGCGTAAACCTGTCCGGTCTCTAACCGAACGCCGGGGACAATGTCCTGCACTGCCTGATGAGACGCTGCTGGAAAAGTGAGAGAGCCACCCGTTCAGCGTCGGTCAAAGTCCTGCGCTACCGGGTGAGGACGACTTCGTTGGAATCGTAGGTCATTCCGTCGTCACTCGTTCCCCGGACAAGCACGCGGTAGCGCGACAGACCTGAATTGGGAGATTTCAAGGTCAGGACGACGCGGTGGGTGTAAAAGAGGAATCCGCCGGCAATGATGGATGTTGTGAGATCGTTTCCCCCCTGATCGGCGATCACCTGAAGCTGCACGCCTCCTTTATACGACTTGTGCTTCCTCACCAGCAGGTAGAAGCTCGCTTTCCCGTTGACGAACCTCACCGGACTGGGGAAAGCGGAGATGGAGACTTTGGGCGGGGCCGTGACGGTGATCTTCTGCGTGGCGGAGGTTGTGGCTCCCCGTCCATCGTCGGCAGTGACCGTGACGGTCACGGTCACCGGAGGAGCGTCCGGCGTCGGGTTCACGTTCGTGGTATCGAGGTAGACCGACGTACCGGAGCCGAGGATACTTCCCGCGGTCGTCCTCCAGGTGTAGGCGATGTCATCCCCGTCCGGGTCGCTGCCGGTCGCTGTAAGCGTGACGAGCCCACCGTCTCGAATTGTCGCGGGAGAAGCCTCCGCCGTGACCTGAGGCGGTTGATTGGGCGGGCGAACGGTGATGCTGCGACTGGCAGAAGCTGAATTCCCCTGGCCATCATCAACCGTTACGGTGACGACGACGGTGACGGGAGCGGCTCCGGGCGTGGGATTGACTCCCGTTGTATCCAGAGTGGCCGAAGCGATCTGCGATGTGAGCGTGCCAGCCGTGGTCGCCCAACTGAAGTTGAGGGGATCGTTGTCGGGATCACTGGCCGTGGCCGTCAGCGTGACCGGTGTACCGTTGTCCACCTGCAACGCGCTGGCCGTGAGCGTGACCGTCGGCGGGCAGTTTCGCTCGCAAGGCGGACCCGCCGTGGCCATGATCTGGCGAACCGTCGCTGCCGCATCAACGATGCCGCCCGTGCTGACCATGTCCTTCAAGCCGGGTGTGACGGTGACGTTGTCCCGAATGGCCTGTTCGAGCTGATCGGTGGAAAGAGAAGGTTTGACCGAGAGGGCCAGAGCTGCCAGCCCGGCAACATGCGGCGTCGCCATGGAAGTGCCGCTGAAACTGGCATATCCGCCTCCGGGCACCGTGCTCAGGATGCTGCGCCCCGGCGCCGCCACATCCACCCAACTGCCGAAGTTGGAGAAGGAGGCCAGGTTCCCTCCCTGCTCGATGGCAGCGACCGAAAGCGCCAGATCCGACGCGCCGGGATAGGTCTTGGCGCTCGTGCCGTTGTTGCCCGCAGCGGCGACAAACAGGATCTCCTGCGCCCGCAGTCTCTGAATGGCATCATCAAGGGCGCGGGAAGGAGTATCCGCTCCCCAACTGGCATTGACCACGCGAATGTTCACACCCCGCTGCCTCATCAGGAGGATGTATTCAATGGCCCGAATCGCATCCGAGAGGTATCCCGATCCATCCTTATCGAGGAACTTCAGTGCCATGAGCTTCACCTGCCAGTTGACCCCCACGACGCCCATCTCGTTATTTCCCACGGCTCCGATAATGCCGGCCACATGGGTTCCGTGCTTGTTGTCGTCCAGAGGCGGAGCCGACGGGTTCAGCGGATTCCATCCGTAGACATCGTCCACGTAGCCGTTGCCGTCATCGTCTTTGCCGTTGTCGGGAATCTCCTGCTCGTTCACCCAGATATTCTTCCGAAGATCGGGATGGGTGTAGTCAATGCCCGTGTCAATCACGGCCACGACGACGGCATCGCTGCCTCCGGTGAAACTCCAGGCATCGGGTGCATTGATCGTCTCCAATCCCCACAGGTTGGTGAAATAGGGATCGCTCGGCACTGTTCTCTCCACCGTATAGAGGAGATCGGGTTCGGCATACTCGACGCTGTCGTCGTATTGAAGCAGGGTCAATCGCTGAATCACATCGCTCCCTTCGGGAATCGCCATGGCGTGAGGCAGCAGGTCGCCCCGATGCTTGACGATCACGCGGCCGGGATGGTAGCGGGAATGAATGAACCGCTCAACATCGAATCGCCATCGCGGCGTTTGCGCCAGAAATGGCGGATGCAGTCCCAGCCAGACGATCACGATGAGAAGTCCTCTCGAAATGTGTTGTCTCATTGTCTCCCTCGCTCTCACATCTTGATTCCAGGGGCTGAGACGTAACAGAAGCATCTTTCTGTTGGCCAGAATTTTTCTCCCGGGGATGGAGGCCCGGTAAACGGCCTGCGGGCGCAGGCCAGCAAGAGGCTGGCCGGGACTGAAGCGAACCCGGCGCTCGAGCGGACAGAAAAATCCAGCCCGTCACCGGCGCGGGCGCCGGCTAGTACAGTGTTGGGCGATCCCCCGGAGGGATTCGGACCCCCGCATTTCAATGTGACAATGCGCGAGGACACCCCCGATGTCCGCTGACGCTCCGTCTAGCGGGAGGGTTTGGCCTCGGCGGGAAGAGACGAGATCTGGATGTTGTGCGTCGTGAGCGTCGTCGCCATCACCCGCTGAAGTTCGGCAATGGCTTTGTTGTAGTTGACGAGGGCTTGCAACTCCGCTCCCCGCGCCAGGGAGAGCTGGTTCTGGTATTGCAGGACGAGATAATTGGTCGTGATGCCCGCTTCAAATCGCAGTTGCTCGCCCTCCAGTTGCTTCTCTCGCGCCAGGCGAGCAGCCCGCGCCGCCTCGATGCTCTGGCGGGCCGCGAGGACATTTTGCACGGCGTTGCGCACCTCAATGGCGATTTGCTGAACCAATTGTTGCTCCTGGAAATCGAGAATGCGCGCACGGGCCCTGGCCTGACCGAGATTGGCCTCTGCCGTCTGGTTGCGCAAGGGAAAACTGAAGCTCACGCCGACGGCCACATTGCGATAGCGCTGGCGAAAGGCATTCCCCAGGGCCGTCGCCGGACCTCCGAGAAACTCCGCCGGCACCGCCCCTCCCCCAAACGGAAAGCGAGGATCAGGAGGAACTTCAAGACCGGCAATTCCAAACGAGGCATAACGGGCCACCAGATTCACCTGAGGCCGCGTCTGGTTGGCAAAGTACTTGATGTTCACCTCGTTCTGCTCTTTTTGTAGCCGAATCTGCTCCAGTTCAGGGCGATTCTGAAGCGCCAGACGCAACGCGCTCTCCTCGTCAATGGCGGGCGGCAGGAATTCGATGTTTTCCGTCGGCACGATATTGGCCCGCCAGAGATCATCGTTGAGATTTGAAAGGATGAGGCCCTTGAGCGCATTCTCGGCAGTGGTCACCTGCGCAATCGCCAGAATGAGATCTTGCTGGCGTCGCTCGATCTCAGCCGTTGATTGATGCAGTTCCAGCGGAGCGAGCGTTCCGGCCTCGACCTGCTGGAGATTGTTCTGATGCTGCACCCGGGCCAGCTCGACCGCCTCCTGCATGATCTCCACATTGCGAATGGCGAAGACGAGATCGAAATAAGCCTTTTGCACCTGAGTGATGATTTCGATGACCCGCTGACGAAACTGACTGTCGGAGAGATCGAGGGCTTTCTTGGCGATTCGGATTTGTTGCTCGGTCGGATGCAGGCGGAAATTTCTCAAAAGCGGTTGCGTCACCTCAATGGCCAACGTCGTGGCGTATTGAGGATTGAGCGTGGCGAAAACGGAATTCGTCGTCACCCGTTGATTCGAGAGCGCGAGTTGCCAGTTTCCGCCCGTCGGCAGTGTCTGACCGAGGCCGACGTTATAACTGAACGTTCGATTGATCTGCGCATTGGAATCGCGTCCGGCCTGAAGCCGCGAGGCGACAGGCAGCGACCGCGACTCGAAGCCCAATCCGGGACCGCTCGATGCGACCAGAGAAGAAATCGGTCCCCCCGCCGCTGTCGCCGGCGCGGGATTGCCGACGAACAGAACCGGATCATAAGTGCCTTTGAGCGCCTTGATCGCCAGCTCATTGATGCGAACGGTGTGACGCTGAACCTGAATCTCGTTGTTGTTCTCCAGCGCCTTGAGAATGGCATCGTGCAGCGAGAGATACCAGAGATTCTTTTCGTCTACCCCAACCCGCTTGACCATGAGCGGCTTCACCTGCCCGAAGGAAATTTTCTCCTTCGCCTGGGCGGACTCGGATTGCCGGGTTGACGAAACGGATGTCTTCGCCTCTTGCGCCAGGGCCAACGGAAGCACTCCCCGGACGCAAGGGATCGCGAGAAAGAAGGCAATCCAGCGAAAAAGCATTCGTTGACTCATTGCCCATCTCCTCCGAAAATACCCGGGGGCGCCGGGCTTCCCGCCTGCTTGTTTTGCCTTCGACGAAGAAGCCCGCTTGCACGTGCGCTCCCCGTTTTTCATCGTTCGTGACGTGCATGAGCACGTGGACGATTCCTCTGAATAAGGTAGCGCCAGCTTTCTCCCCTGCTTCCACGAAAGCTCGCACGACCAGAGCCCAACCGAGCCGATCACACCAGCGCAGGAAATGCTTCGCGTGCAGCTTCGATGGTCCGGGCGATCAGCTCGTCATCGTGAGCTGCACTGACGAAAGCCGTTTCAAATTGCGACGGAGGGAAGTAAACGCCCCGATCAAGAAGCGCCCGGAAAAACCGGCTGAATCGCGCGCGATCGGACTGCGATGCCGAAGTCCAATCGGTAACCTCTCCCGGGGTGAAAAAGACCGTGATCATCGAACCGATGTGGTTGATGCGAACCTCAACGCCATGGTCGCGAGCGGCTTCGGCGATTCCTCTCGCCAGCGAGGCCGTCATCCGTTCGAGTTTCGGATAAAGCGCGTCCTTGTCGCGCTTGAGAATCCGCAAGGTGGTCAGTCCCGCCGTCATCGCCAGCGGATTTCCCGACAGCGTTCCGGCCTGATAGATGGGACCGACGGGAGCTAACTGGTTCATGATTTCCTCCCGACCACCGAATGCACCGACGGGCAGGCCTCCGCCAATAATCTTTCCGAGGCACGTCAGATCGGGCCTCACCTGATAGAGACCCTGAGCCCCATGATAGCCGACGCGAAAACCGGTGATCACTTCATCGAAGATCAGCAGCGCGCCCCACCGTTCGGTGAGCCCGCGCAGCGTGTGTAGAAATCCCGGCTGCGGAGGCACACAGCCCATGTTGCCGGCGATCGGCTCGACGATCACAGCAGCAATCTCGCGTCCATGCGCCTCAAAAGCTTCCGTGACGGCGCGGACGTCATTGAACGGCACGGTGATCGTCTGGGCCGCCAGCTCCGGCAGCACTCCGGGACTGTCCGGCAAGCCCAGTGTCGCCACGCCCGACCCGGCTTTCACCAGCAGAGAATCGCTGTGCCCGTGATAGCAGCCCTCGAACTTCACCAGTTTGGATCTGCCGGTAACTCCACGCGCCAGGCGGATGGCGCTCATGGTGGCCTCGGTTCCGGAGCTGGTCATCCGGACCTTTTCCATCGAGGGAAGCGCCGCCTGAAT
>DATLZR010000066.1 GCA_035573895.1 Blastocatellia bacterium
ACAATCAAACGTCCAGATGTCGTTGGGCACCGCCTGGTAGGCCCACACGAGCTTGCCCGTGTCGAGTTCGAGCGCGATGATGGCATCGGTGAATTTGGAGGGCGGGCCGGTGTACTGGTTGCCGGTCGTGAGATAGAGCCGATTCGCGCGCGGGTGGATGGCGACGGTTGACCACACGGCGCCGCCGGCGGGACCCCGAAGAGGAACGCCTCGCTTATTTTGACCCCGAGGAACCGGCGCCTCCGGGATGGTATAAAACCGCCAGATCAAGTCTCCCGTCTTCGCATCAAATGCCGCCACTCCTCCGCGAAACGTGCAGCATTCGTATCGAGGATCGCGCAGCATGGCTCCCTCCTCATGAGAGGAGACGCCGATATAGATGCGCCCGTTATAGTAGATGGGCGAGCTGGTCACCACCGCATAGCGGTGATCGTCAATCCGCCGCTTCCATCTGAGTTCGCCCGTTCGCGCCTCCACCGCATAGAGTCGGCCGGCGAGATCGCCGAAGAAGACCCGGCCATCGCCGTAAGCCGTTCCGACGCGCACGGGACTGCCGGTTTCAAATACCCAGACCTGTTTTCCGGTCTTCGCATCAACGGCGTAGTGTCGGCCATCCCATGAACCGAAATAGACAACGCCGCCGACGACCGTCGGCTGGCTCGATACATCGGCCTCGGTCTCAAAAATCCACTTGGGTTTTAAGCGTGAGACCGTCGCCGGTGTGATCTTCCTCTCGTCGGGATTGTAGTGTGATCCCGCCAGATCACGACCATAAAGGGGCCACTCCTGCTCCTGGTTATTTGTCTTGGTCGGGAACGGGAAGATCACCACGGTGAGGAGAAAAACCCACACAACGACTCCCATCACGCGCTTCATCGGCATGGCTCCTTCCTCAAAGAGATGTGGTTTACGGGCGGCAATTATAGTGGCGACCCCATCCGTGTCAAGTTCATGACAACCAAAGGAAGCACCGGGGGTTTGCCTCCGAAGACGGGGGAAAGCCGGTGAAAAAAGGGAATCCCGATCCGCTCAGCCTTCAGCTCGATCCGCGCATTCTCTTGGATGATGGGACGTGAGCGAAAAAAGGAATCTCCGTCCGCTCAGCCCGCACCCGGCGGCGAGAGGAAGGGGAGTGGTACTATCTCAGCCTCGACATCTCCGCGGCTCGTCCTGATCGTAACCGCCGTTCCCGGCGAACTGAGTTCACGTTTGACGTAACCGAGAGCAATGACGGAGGCCAGCATCGGCGAGAAGACGGCGCTCGTCATGCGCCCGACGTCCGAACCTCCGACGAAAATTCTCGCGCCTGCTTCCGGGACGCTTTCTCCTTTGACAACCAGCCCGACCAACCGACGGTTCACGTGGCCTCGATGGGCGATCTTTACAATCGTTTCCTGCCCGACGTAGCATCCTTTGCCGAAGCTGACGGCGTTATCCAGGCCTGCTTCAAGTGGAATGGTCGTTTCATCGAGGTCCACGCCATACCAGGGAATTGCCGCTTCCACGCGAAGAAGATTGAGCGCGCTCCATCCGACCCGCTTCAGGCCATAGTCTTCACCGCGCTGAAGAATCATCTGCCAAAGCAGCGGTGCAAAGGAAACCCCCGCGATCAGGTCATAGCCTTCTTCTCCCGTATGACTTGCCCGCACAAGACGAACCGGGATCAACCGGGGCGCGTTTGGCGCTTCTGCCGATTCCACGGCGATGAGAATTTCTCGATGATCCAGCTCGCGGTCGAGGGGATCGAGTTCCGAGGCGGCCAGTGCCCGGATCACAACCCAGGCGTATTGCCCTTGAAGGGAGAGCACGGCTGTGGCGGCTGTGACGTCCTCGATCTGCACGCGCAGCGAAAGCCTGTATCCCATCAGGGTGTCGAAGGTCTTGGGCATGGCCGCCGGCTCAACGTCCAGGAGAAAGGACTCGCCCATGTTCAAGACTCGAAGGAAGCTGATCATCCGTCCCTTGTTCGTGAGCAGCGTGGCCACACAACCCGATCCAGGCGCCAGACGGGCGACATCATTGGAGAGCAGGCTTTGAAGATATCGAACGCGCTCCTTGCCTGACACCTGAATCCGACCCCGACACGAGAGATCGAGCAACCCCACGCGCTGCCGAACGGCGTTATACTCCTCGATCAGGTCGGTGAAAACCGAAGGGATGGTCCAGCCCCCGAACTCTTCCAGGGCTGCTCCCGCTCGGCGATGGAGATCAGCAAGTGGTGTGATCACGTCCGTCCCTCCGCATGTCAGGCCGAAGGAGTCGCCACCACGGGGCAGACCTTCTCCCCATGACATCCTCAGCCCCGAGTTCACCCCTCAAGCCTAGAACAGGAACCGCCCTTTGCGCCAGTGCGCCCAGGAGATGCTGACCGAGCGGCCAGGGGGTAGGCTGCCGACGCTCTAGGTCTGCGGCGCACACACGGCGAGGGCGCGGGGCACGATCTCAATCGTTGCGGGCAGCGACTGAAGGTATTCCCCATCGCCGTAGATGTCTAACGCATCATCGGCAGTCACATCAATCCGCCGCGCCCGGTAATACTCGACGAAGGGCTGGTGAAGAGGCTGGCCTCTATAGGCGGATGGAAGCAGGCTGAGCAAGCGCGGCTTTGATGCTTTTCCGATGATGCAGACATCGAGCCAACCGTCGTCCATGCGCGCCTGGGGAGCAATGGTGATTCCTCCGCCATAGCTCGAACCGTTGGCCACGGCTACCAGCGTCACTTCCCGTTCAAGAACTTCACCGTCAAGACGAAGTCGCACGCGCCTGGGGCGAAAGGTCACCAATGTTTTGAGAATGGCCGCAAGATAAGCCGTCGTCCCCCGCCAGAGCGGCGATGTCTCCTGCGCCCGACGCGCCACCTCGGCATCCAATCCGATACCCGCCACGCTCGCAAAGAACCGCGCTCCTACACGGGCCAGATCAATCCGTCGCTCGCCACCGCTGAAGACTCTTTCCCATGCGCGTCGGGGATCGCGGGGAATTCCCAGACTGAGGGCGACATCATTCCCTCGGCCCAGGGGAACGATTCCCAGTCTTACGCCCGTTCCCGCCAGCACCGAGGCGAGGTGATGCAGTGTCCCATCGCCGCCGCAACCGACAATGGTGTCATAGCCCGCCTTCAGAGCCTCGCGGGCGACCGCGCGAAGGTGCTCGACGCTCTGGCTGACGATGAACTCGGCGGCGGAAGCTTTCAAATTCGCCCGAATCCGGTGAAACCAACGCAGCGCTCGTCCCGCACCGGCGGCGGGATTGACCACAGCCAGAACCTTCATCACTGCTCACCCCGCCTTTACTTTTCGACCTCTCCGGCGCGGCTCCGTAGATTACTTCTTAGCGGTCGCCTCGGCCTGCTGGGCTTTCAGATATTGAGCGTGAACCTGCTCGGCCTCTGAGGTATTCCCCGTCATGCGAAGAGCTGCTTCCAGATTGGCCAATGCCGTGACCGACATGGGATTGAGCTTCACGGCCTCGCGCAGATGTTTAATCGCCTGGTCAAACCTGGCCGCTCGCAGAAGCAAATAGCCGACGTTATTGTGAGCCGCTGCCTGCCCGAGCGCCCGCGAGAAATACTCGAAGGCGAGATCGTAGTCGCCTCGCGCCGCCGCAACCACGGCTATATTGTTGTTGGTCTGAGGATTGTTTGGATCAATCGCCAGCGCCTTCTTGTAATTTTTCAGCGCGTTTTCATGATCGCCCTGGTAGAAGTAGGAGACGCCGATGTTGTTGTAAATCGTGGGGTCGTTGGGTCGAAGCTGCAAGGCTCGACGATACGCGTCGCGGGCGCGCTCGTAATAGCCCCGTTGATCCCAGCAGATGCCCTCCTCGATGAGGGCCTCGACCAAACGCGGATTCAATTGGAGCGCGGCACGCAGCTTAGCGACGGCCAGATCGTACTGACTCTTGAGGCGCAAGGCCCGACCGAGCAGCAGGAAACCGTCGGCCATCGTTGGATCGAGCGACGTGGCCATGTCCAGTTCATAGGCCGCTTGGTCAACGAGTCCTCGGTCGAGCAGCAGGCGACCGAGCTGGAACCGCACTACCGCATCATCGGGGCGAAGGAGCGCTTGCTCCTTATACATCGCCAGTTCATCGGCGCTCGCTTTCGGAGCGGGGGCAGGTTGAGTGACGGGAGCGGGGGCGGGAGTGACGGCAGCCGCTTCTGCCCCCACGCGCGGCGGGCGTGAGACCGTCGAAGCCGGGGCGACCGATGACGCCTCCCCCTCATCAATACTCACGCGCGGCCGGATGGCCGATACCATCCGTTGATCGGGCGGCACCGTCGGCGCACGTCGAGCGACGATCGCCGGATCGGCCACGAGCAGCTTCTTCAATCCCGACTGGAGATTCACGCATCCGCTCGTGGAAAAGACCAAAAGAGCGGCAAAAGGAAGGACGAGTCCTCCCCGCAGAGGGATCAGGTGTGATGGTCGGCTTCTCTGAGTAAGAGCACAAATCTGTTGTCTCATCGTGACACCCTCCTCACGAATCCGCTATCCCCCCTCGTCCCCCACATTCAGTCCCGATCTGAAAGGCTTCGTCTCCTGGAGAAGGTCGGAAAGAATCTGCGACGATGCTCAGTTGGCGACCTCAAGCTGATCGCCGCACTCGGTTTGCGTGCGACGGGCCGTCTCGACGGGAAGCTCAATGACGCTGATCGCTTCCCGAACGGGCAGGACGACGCGAAAGGGCCTCAGCCCTTCAACGACTCGCACGACCCGATATCTTCGGTCAATAAAAACCGCATCGATGGGGAATCGCATCCCGAAGGTATGGATCGAGTCACAGGGCGTGATCAGGAGTCCCGCTCCTTCCGGGAGCGAGGGTCGCCCCAGCAACCCGACGAGCCGAGACCAGAACGTCGAGGCAACGGCGACATCGGTTGCCAACCACCGACCCTTTGTTGCGTTGTATACCTTCATGCGATGAGCCACCTCAATCGCGGATTCACAACCGCCGTGAGGGGAAACCGCCTCCCCCGCACGGCAGTCTTTCCATCCACTCCTCGACTAGCCCCTGGCGCGCCGCTTGTTGATGACAATGATCCCCAGGATGACGGCCAGGACGATCAAGACACCGAGAATGATCATGTCCAGCGACGGCATCCCGCCGCCTTGAAACAGCAGCATTGACAGAGCCATTCTATCCCCCTCCTGCTTGGCTGAGATTTAACTCCAACGAACTACCATCTGCTTAGCGATTCATGCCCCGGAAGACCTCCATCACCCGGAGCAGACCGGGCCCCAAAAGCACCACCATAATCGCCGGGAAAATGAAAAAGACCAGAGGAAAGACCAGTTTGATCGTCGTCTTGGCCGCCGCCTCCTCGGCGCGTTGGCGGCGTTTTGTCCGCAGCGAATCGGCAAAGACGCGCAGAGCGCGGGCGATGCTCGTGCCGAAGCGGTCGGTCTGAATCAACATGGCAGCGAATGACTGCAAATCCTTGACCCCGGTTCGGAGGCCGAGATTACGGAAGGCTTCCTCGCGGGGCTTCCCGGCGCGCATCTCCAGACCGCATAACTCAAACTCCTGGGCAATATCGGGGTGCGCTGTTTTCAGATCCGCCGCCACCCGCACCAGGGCCGCATTCAGGCTCAATCCGGCTTCCACGCAGGCCACCATGAGATCAACGGCATCGGCCAGGCTCTTTTGCAACCGATTCTTTCGCTGGCTGATCATGCTATCGAGAATCAGGGCGGGCGCGGCAAATCCCGCCAGCGCCAGAAGCGGCAACGCGAAGATCATTCCCGCCACCGAACTTCCCATCACGATCATGACAACCGTGAAAACGAGCGGCAGTCCCACAGCCGCCATGAGTTGAATCCCCTTGTAATTGACCACTGCCATCGGGCTGTAGAACCCCGCCTGACCGAGCCGCCGACGCAGAATCTCAGCCGATTTCTCCGGCGATTGAAAGAGCCGACCGAGCGACCCTGTCAATCGTTCGATGGTCTCCCGCAAACCGACCAGCGCCTGCGGCTCCCTCGGCACGGCCGTAGTTCCCGTCTTCAATTGTTCCAACCGGTCGGCGACGCTCTGCGCCTGGGGAGAGAAGGCATAATAGCCTCCGAGCACAAGCAACGTGACAGCAATAAAGGCCAGGATTGTGACGGCTGTAATCATCGCCCCACTCCCTATATGTCAATCCTCACGATCTTGCGAATCATGAGCACGCCCAGAAGTTCCATCGTCAGCGCCGTGCCGAGCATATACTTGCCCGGCTGGGTCGTGAAGAGCGGTTCCAGATATTCGGGATTGACCAGGTAGATGTAAAAGGCCAAGCCGAACGGAATCAGCCCAATCACCCACCCGGTCAGACGACCTTGTGCGGTAAAGACCCGCACCTGACCGAGAATGCGAAAGCGATCGCGGATGACGGTGGCAATATTCTCCAGAATTTCCGAAAGATTGCCCCCCGTCTCTCGTTGAATCAGGATGGCCGTGACGCACAGGCGCAGGTCGAGCAGAGGCACGCGCTCGATCAGATGTTCCAGCGCGACCTTCAGGCTCATTCCCAGATTGTGCTCTTCGTAGGTGCGGCGGAATTCCTTGGCGATGGGATCGGGCATCTCACTGGCCACCGTGTTCATGGCGCTGGAGAAGGCGTGGCCCGCGCGAAGCGCCCGCGTCATCAAGTCCAAGGCGTCGGGCAACTGCTCCAAAAACTGTGCCAGCCGC
>DATLZR010000067.1 GCA_035573895.1 Blastocatellia bacterium
CGCCCGCGCCGATGCACTTCGCGCCGAGCGCAATCGCGCCAGCGAAGAGATCGGCAGGCTCATCCGATCGGGCGCGACCGCCGAAGCCGAGGCCCTGCGGGCTCGATTGCGTCAGGTTGGAGAGGAGATCAAACGACTGGAGGACGATATCGCCGCCTGCGAGGCCGGGCTTCATTCGCTCCTGGCGGGTCTTCCCAACCTCCCCCACGATTCGGTCCCTCAGGGAACCGATGAGACATTCAATGTCGAAGTGCGCCGCTGGGGGTCGCCCCGGGAATTTGATTTCGAGCCCCGCGACCACGTCGAACTCGGCCAGCGACTCGGGATCCTCGATCTCGAACGAGCGGCCAAGATCACCGGCGCGCGATTTGCCGTCCTGAGCGACTTGGGAGCACGACTCGAACGCGCTCTCATCAATTTCATGCTCGACATCCATACGCGCGAGCACGGGTATCGGGAAGTCTGGCTCCCCTTCATGGTGAAGGAGGAGTCTCTTTTCGCCTCGGGGCAGCTCCCGAAATTCGCCGGCGATCTCTTCTGGGCCGTTGACCGCTCTGATGTGCTTCGGTGGCAGGGAGCCCAATCCGCAGGCGAAACAGCTTCCGACTCCGATCCGACGGGTGACGCGCTGCGAAAACTGTTCTCGGGGGGACTGTGGCTCATTCCAACGGCGGAAGTCCCTCTGGTCAATCTCTATCGGGATGAAATTCTCGACGGGGATTCTCTACCGCTCAGCCTCACAGCCTACACGCCGTGCTTCCGTAGCGAAGCCGGCAGCTATGGCAAGGATGTGCGCGGTCTCATCCGTCAGCATCAGTTCGACAAGGTGGAACTCGTGAAATTCTGCCGACCGGAAGAGTCCTACGACCAACTGGAGGAATTGACCCGGCACGCGGAAGCGATCCTCCAGCGATTGGGATTACCCTATCGCGTCGTGGTTCTGTGCACCGGTGACATGGGATTTGCTTCGGCTAAAACTTACGATATCGAGGTCTGGCTTCCCAGTCAGCAACGGTATCGGGAGATCTCCTCTTGCTCCAACTGCGAGGCATTTCAAGCGCGCCGGGGAAACATTCGGTTCCGACGACGGCCCGGCGCAAAACCGGAATACGTTCACACGCTCAACGGATCAGGGCTCGCGGTGGGACGAACGTGGCTGGCCATTCTGGAGAACTATCAGCAAGCCGATGGATCCGTCCTCGTCCCTCACGCTCTCCGTCCTTACCTCGATGGCTGCGAGCGGATCGAACCGGCAAAATAACTTGATGCTGCGAGTGAGGAGCGGATCGGGACGAAAAAAGGGGACGGCTGGAAGATTCGGGTATGGGACTTATTGTTGATCCGGAGACTCTCGTCGCCATACGCCAGGACTTGCGGCAGCGAGGGAAACGCGTCGTATTCACCAACGGATGTTTCGACCTCCTTCACCCCGGTCACGTTCGGCTCCTGGCCGAAGCCAAACATCTGGGAGATGTACTGATCGTCGCCCTCAACAGCGATCGCTCGGTCCGTCAACTCAAAGGAGCCGGTCGTCCCATTCTCTCCCAGGAGGAACGCTGCGAGATTGTCGCTGCTCTGGAGATGGTTGATTACGTCACGACGTTCGATGAGCTGACCCCGCGCGAGCTGATCCGAAAGCTCCTGCCTGATGTGCTCGTCAAGGGAGGCGACTGGAGCATTGAGGAGATCGTCGGACGAGAGGATGTCCAGGCACACGGCGGTCAGGTTCTCTCCCTTCCGTTCGTGCCGGGCTATTCGACGACCCGGATGATCGAGCGCATCATCAGGACTTTTTCAGCAGTCTCGCCATAGATGAGCATTGAATCGCTCCACCTGTCCGCTCCCGGAACCGCTGGAGAGGTACTCCTTCGTCACCTTCGTTCGTCGCGCGAGTTCGCCTCGGTCCTCGCTCGTCTTGAGAGAGAAAATGCCCCGGTCGTTACGGTGATCGGGTTGAATCCACGCGGTTCGCGAGCCCTCGCCGTAGCCGCAATAGCGCGAGCAACCGGGCGACGATGTGCCGTCGTGACGCTGGAGCGAGAGCTAGAATCCTACGCTGCCGAAGTGAGGTTTTTCCTTCAACTCCTGTCGGACAGGCCCCCGTCGCCCGAAACCGTTCTCACCCTCCCGCCACTCGACGTGAGACCTTATGACGGCGTTTCCCCACACCCGGAGATCGGAGAAGTTCGAGCCTCGACCCTCTACAGGCTCAGTCGCGGCCGGGGACTCGTGACGCTCATTCATCCGACGTCGTTTGCGATGAAAGTTCCCCCACCAGCGGATATATCAGCCCTCGGCACCGACCTGACCGTCGGTGAGACAGCGGATTACGAGGATGTGACCTCCCGGCTTCGACGCGGGGGATACGTTCAGACCGATGAGGTCAGCAGCGTCGGTGAATTCAGCGTCCGCGGGGGTATCCTCGATGTCTATCCGCCAACGGAACCGCTTCCTGTTCGGGTAGAGTTCTGCGATGATCGGATCGAATCTCTGCGGCGCTTCGATCCCGAAACGCAACGGTCGGTGGAGAAGATCGAAAGCGTGAGCCTGGTCCCCTTGTGGGAATACGCCGCCACAGCAGAGGATTTTCGTCAGTGGGCGACTGTCGCCCCCTCACGATGGCCGGAACCGCGATTTGCTCATGACGTTCGCTCTCGGTGCCGGTTGGCCGAAGCAGGGGAACCGTTTCCGGGTTGGGAGTTTTTGCTTCCTCTGGTCAAACCGCTTCAAGCGACGGTGGCTGATTTTCTCCCCGATGCCGTGTGGATCCTTGAGGAGCCCACAACGCTTATCGCAGAAACCCGATCTCTGCGGGAGCTTTTGACGGCTCAATACGAAACTGCACATGACGGCTCTCGCCTGGCGCTCGAACCTGATCAGTTCATCCTCAACGAGGATGAGCACCACCTTCTGCTGTCCCGTCGGCCCCGTGTGGAGGTGTACTCCTACGGTCCGACGCCACTCGCGGTGGAAGAGGGAGCGAAGATACCTATTGGTTTCCCCGAGAGGGGCAGCCCTGCGTCCGCTCCTGCAGGACCTCCCGTGAGCCTCGATCTCCCCGCCGATGTACACGCCGTTGAGATTCGGGCCATTACGGTGCCCCACTTTCACGGGCGGATTGATCAAACCATCGAATACATTCGGAAAGCAAGAGAACACCGGGCACTGCCTCTCATCGCGGCGCGGTCGAAAGTGACGGCAGGACAATTGAGCCAGGTTCTGATCGAATCAGGACTACCGGTCGAGCGCCTGGGCTTCACCGAGGGCGGCGATATGGCAATGCCTTCATCTCATGACCGGTGGCCGATTCTGATCACCGTGGGCAGCGTCATGCGTGGCTTTGAGCTTCCGGCCGCTCGACTGCTTGTACTCAGCGAGAGCGACATCAGCGGCGACCTCGAAGCCGGCCCGGCAGCCGCACCCCCACCGAGGAGAGCGAAACTGGTCCTGCCCGATCTGCGCGATCTCAGAGTCGGCGATTATGTGGTCCACATTGATCACGGCATCGGCCAGTTTCAGGGACTGGTGCTTCTTCCCGATGCCGAAGGCGGACCGCACGAATTCATGCTGATCACCTACGCCGAAGGGGCCAAGCTCTATGTGCCGGTGGAACGCCTCGATCTCGTCCAGAAGTATGTGAGCGGAGATGGGCATGAACCACGCCTCGACCGGCTGGGAGGGATCTCGTGGCTGAGGACCAAAG
The DNA here is from genome assembly GCA_035573895.1 of Blastocatellia bacterium. Lineage (NCBI taxonomy): Bacteria > Pseudomonadati > Acidobacteriota > Blastocatellia > Blastocatellia bacterium. The sequence continues at coordinate 3,704 of DATLZR010000067.1, forward strand.
CGCGCGTTGCGCGGTCACTTCGGGCCCTGGCCGAAGAGCTGCTCTCGCTTTATGCTCGACGAAAACTCGCGCCGGGTCACGCCTTCAGTCCGGATACGGAATGGCAAAAGGAGTTCGAGGCGAGATTTGAATACGAGCTGACACCCGACCAGCAACGAGCCATCGAAGAAGTGAAAGCCGATATGGAGCGACCCATTCCGATGGATCGGCTCCTCTGCGGCGATGTGGGGTTCGGAAAGACCGAGGTGGCGATGCGAGCGGCTTTCAAGGCGGTGATGGAGGGCAAACAAGTGGCCGTGCTCGTGCCGACCACAGTGCTCGCCGAACAGCATTACCGCACGTTCACCCGGAGGTTTGCTCCCTTCCCCGTTCAGATCGGCGTCTTATCCCGCATCCGGCCAGCACAACAGCGACAGGCCATCCTTCGCGGGCTGGAAGAAGGAACGATTGACATTGTCATCGGGACGCACCGCCTGCTCAGCCGCGACGTTCGATTTCGGGATCTCGGCCTGGTGATCGTGGATGAGGAGCAACGCTTCGGCGTCTCGCACAAGGAGAAGCTCAAGCAGTTGAAGTATCGCGTGGATGTTCTCACCCTGACGGCAACGCCGATACCGCGCACGCTTAACATGGCGCTGCTCGGCTTGCGCGACCTATCCGTCATTCAGACGCCCCCCCGCGACCGACTGGCCATTCAAACCATCGTGGCGCCCTTCTCCCCTGACCTCATCCGGGCAGCGATTGAGCGAGAGCTGGAACGCGACGGACAGGTGTTCTTTATCCACAAGCGTATCGAATCCATCTACACGATAGCCCAACTGGTGAAACGGCTCGTGCCTCACGCTCGCGTGGGAGTCACCCACGCCGAGCTACCTGAGCGAGAGTTGGAGAAAACAATGCTCCGGTTCGTCCAGGGAGACCTCGACGTGCTGGTCAGTACGACCATCATCGAGAACGGAATAGACATTCCCCGGGCGAACACCATCATCATCAACCATGCGGATCGGTTCGGTCTGGCGGACCTCTATCAACTGCGGGGGCGGGTGGGACGTTCGGACCGTCGCGCCTATGCCTACTTGCTCATTTCTCCTGACGACACGCTGTCGCCGACGGCCCGCAAGCGCCTGGCAGCGCTCAAGGAGTTCTCGGACCTCGGAGCGGGATTCCGACTGGCGGCCCTCGACCTCGAACTCCGCGGCGCGGGGAACCTTCTCGGACCCGAACAATCCGGCCATATTCGAGCCATAGGTTTTGAGCTTTACTGTCAGCTTCTCGAACGCGCGATTCAGGAACTCCGGGGCCAGCCCATCGAGGAGGAGACGAACACCGAGGTCTCACTTGGTCTGGATCTCCGCATTCCACCCGAATACATCCCTGATATGGGACAGCGCCTTCAGGTCTACAAGCGGATTTCCACGCTGAAGGATGAGGACGCGATGGCGGCTTTACGAGACGAACTGACCGATCGTTATGGGCCTTTACCGGAATCGGTGGAAAATCTCTTCTTTGTCTCGCGGCTGCGCCGAGAGGCCGCCCGTTGCGGCGTCCTCTCGTTGACGCGTCGGGGTTCGGAGGTGATCGTTACTTTCGCTCCTCAGGCGATGGGGTCGCGTCAACGGATCGCCTCTTTCACGTCCCGATTCGGGCGGATCGTCGTCAGGGGCGATGGAACGGCTCGAATCCCCTGGGACGACCTCAGGAGTGCGTTCTCTCCATCCCCCAAAGAGAACCAGTAGTGATAGTCGCTCGTCTGCCGAAGCGGTGGCTATCGAGCGTTACCGGGGAGCAACCCAATCACAGGAATCGCCGTCCCTCGCTTTCTTCGTTGCTTTTGGCGGGAGGCACTGGCAGAGGCACGTGAGAAAGCGCGCTCTCAGGGGCAACTCATGGGCAAACTGCCCTAGAGAGCGATGCGACTGCGCGTCTCCTCCCCCACGCGTGTGGGATCTTCGCCAGCGCCGCTCTTTTTCGTCTTCTTTGCGATCCACCAGGCAACGGGATCTTCCGATTTTCGTACTGCCCGTTCAATTCGCTGGGTTGCTTGCTCAATGATCTCCAGGTGTTCGGGGGCAAGTACATGGGGATTACTCAGTCGGAAGCCAATGAGATTGGCCCGGATGGCGTTGACAGCGTTTATTGCTTCATAGCCGAGGGAATCAAGAGCTTCCTCCCACATTTTAAATTTCGACTGCCATTCTCGGGCGCGAAACTTCCATCGCTGCCGCCGCCAGAAGACGGCCATTACGATGAGGACCGGGACGACAGGAATAACCGCAAAAGAAGCGCGCGGGGAGAGATTTTCCAGAACCCACCAGGCAAAAGCGACGCTCACGGCATAACTGGCCACACCGATAAGCGCTATGGGGATCCACCGCGTGTGCTTGGGGACGGGTGCCAGGGCAGTCAATGCATCCGACGCTGCCACCGACACATCGCCAAGCGTGGAAAGCGTCACCTGGGCGACATCCCGTCGCGTTTCCGTCGGCGCTTCGGCTGTGGCAGCCACTTCCGCATACGCCCTCACGGCTGAGGTCCCCGTCCATCCGCAGACTTCATGCTGGACTTCCTCTGAAGTCTCTTCCTTCGCCTTCATCACTTCGGCCATAGACCCCTTACCTCCTTGTCCCGAACAACGACCGAACCAGAGGATCGTTCAAAAACCGGTCCTTATCTGAGGGTTGTGACTCCGCCTGAGAGATGATGTCCGGATCTGAGACGACTCGTCCCGAGGACAGATACTGGACCGAGGCGATTTTCTCCTTCTTCACGTAAACGTGAACGTTTCGAGCCGCGTCCTCCAGTTGAATGAGAACCTGCTGCGCCGTATCCCCCGGCCGCTCGTCCATCCCGCTCGTCAAAGCAACGACATCCTGTTCAAGCGAGAAAAGGTTCATCTCTTGCACGGGCGTGCTGTCAAAGACGTGCTGAAGAAGCCGGTCCAGGACCCGTTTCACCGGAACGACGAATTGTGATCCGTTGTAGGAATCTTCAACCAGCAACTCTCCTTCCGTTCCCTGATGAATCAAGCGCAAGAGTCTCAGCCGGTATTTATCGTAAAAAATGTTGTGACGTTTGAGGCCCGCTACCAGCTCCGCATTTTCGCGGCGAATGAATTCTCGAATCTCCGCCTCTGGCGCCCGCCGCCGCTCCATCAACTTAAGATTATGGAGGACCTTGCTGCAATAGCGGTCAATGAGCTGGATTTTTACGTGAAGCTCGCTCAACGCGCTGAGGAACTCCCCCATCATGTAGACATAGTCGAAGAAGACGAGCCGGAAGTGAAGCCCGTTAATGAGCGAAGGTGCAACAGCTTCCATTGCCTCAAATGCCGAGGATCGTTGTAATCCGGGTTTGCGGAGAAGAGGCGCGGGATCTCTTCTCCGCATCTATCCCGATCAGTTAGGACGGCTGAAGAGCTTGACGAAGCGATCGCCGATGTCCTCGATGTCGCGGATCTCATCATCGGTGAGGCCGGTAGGGATACCGGCTTCCGCCGCTGCCCGCACTGTTGCCACCGCCGCGGCGCTCAGAGCCGAGGTGAGCTGCACAAAGTGGGGCGATGGCGTCCCGCAGGTGCTGCCGCACCCTCCGTTGCTCCCCACCGATTGCAGGACCGGCAGCCGAATCTGCCGCTCCGCGCTCGTCGTCAGCTCCTGCCACTCGAGGTAATTGTAGACGCAGCCCGGATCACCCGCTTGAATGTCTCCCGTGTAAGAGAGCGAGCGCGCCCGACAGCCGCCGCAATAATGCTTGTAATCGCAGACGCCACAGTGATCTCCCCGATCATCCCGGTCCTGCAACGTGTGGAACAGGGCATTATCCCAGATCTCCTTGAAGCTCTGCCGGCGGATGTCGCCCACTTCCTCCGAGGGGATGTAAACACAGGCATTGATGATACCGTTAGGCTGGATAGAACAGTAGCACCGTCCAGCTCCACAGCCACCGATATAGCGCGACAGGACCATGGTCTTGCGTCCTTCGCCCTTGCCGGCATGCCCGGTGGCGAAGAAGCCATCGTCCGATCCATAGACGATACAGGATCGGCCAAACTGCGGGGCCGTCGAAATGATATTGATCTTCCCCTCTTGCAAATGCCGCTGGAGCTTCCGCATGAGCAACTCCCGCTGGCTCGGCGTCAGATCGTGGTGCATGATCTCCTTGCCGCGTCCCACCGGGATGAAGTTGAAATGGGCAAACGTCTTGCACCCCAGGTCAATGGCAAATTGTATGACATCATCCACCGTGTGCACCGTCTCCCGCGTGAAGCAGGTCGCCATCCCGGTGCGGATGCCCGCCGCGACAGAATTCTTGATGCCTTGAATCGAACGCGCCCAGGCTCCCTTCATCCCGCGAAACTCATCGTGCTCCTCCGGATTGAGGCTGTCAATGCTCACCTCAATGTATTTCACTCCAGCTTCCTTCAATCGGGCGCACATCTCCGGCGTGAGCAGCATTCCATTGGTGGCAATCGTCACATGGAAGCCACGCTCACGGCACTTGGCCAGCACTTCCCACAGATCACGGGCAATAAGTGGCTCCCCTCCGGCGAATGCCACAAATGGAACCCACTCATCGGCCATCTGATCGAGCAGATCGAGTTTCTCCTCGGTCGTTAACTCATCGGCCAGAGGCTTATGCTTGGCATCCTGATAACAATGCTTGCAGGTCAGATTACATGCCTGCGTGATGTTCCATACCGTAAACAATGGCGCGGTAAATCGCTGCGGCACCGTCAACCCATAGGTGCCGATGCTCTTGGCCGTCAGCACCAACGATTTCACCGTGGGCGGGTGATGAAACAGATGCTGCTTCATCGTCTCCTTATCCAATCCCGCCCGCTTTAAGGCCAGGTCAATTATGGCCGTCGGCACTGCCCATCGCAGCCTTTCCCACCAGCTCAGATGGGGATTATCGTAGTTTTCGCACAGTCGTTGAAGAAAACACTTGCCATCTCGATCCCTCTTGGTGATCTTCAGCAGGACCTTTCGCACATGCGGATTGGACAAGATGTCCTCCAGGGCATGATGCACGCGTGGCAAGCTGGCCGTCACCCGGCTCGCTTGCGGTCGCTTATAGGTCATTACCTTTTGCGATGTGTTTTTGATATACATAGGCTCGTCTCTCCTCCGTAGGATTACGGCAGATAGCCACCCAAAATCATCGGTCACCAGATGGTGAACCTCTTTCAGGTGACAACCTGCGCGCTGAGGCGATCACCTTTCCTTTCCAGCAATAAGAGGAACGAGGTGAGCGCAATCATGTGCGATCCCTCCCATCCGGCGAAAAGTTGAAGTTCTATTTAGCCAGAATGTCATTTCCATGTCAAGGATTTTCTTATCAATTTCGTTTACAAAATGTCCCCCGCCAGAATCGTCAGAATCCGAAGACGAATTTCGCTCGAAACACCCGCCCCACTCCGTTGAAGAAACTCCCAAAGAGCGGGCTGGCAACGTTGTTTTGCACGTCTCGCGGATTGAAGTGATTGAGGATATTGAAAATCTTTACGCCCGCCCGGAAGCGATACTTCTTTCCCCGAAACGGTATGACCAGTCCCTTGGTCATCTGGAGATCAAGCGAGGCAAAAGTCGGGAACCGACCGCCTCGATTTCGTGGCCCCAGGAAATTCCACTCACCATCCACCAGAGAGAAAGGGAATCCATTCCGTATCTCCAGAACAGGCAGCGCCTGAATGTCCCAGGGAAGTGCCAGATCCCCCCAAAATAAAAACCGGTGGGGGACATCGAAAGGAAGCAGAGACCGTTCATTCTTCCGAATGATCGGAGAGGGAAAATTCCCGAAAAAGGCGTCAAAGGTATTGAGATCACCCGTCGCCCGTGATCGGACATAGGATGCGAACAACGTGCTTTGCTCGCCCAGCTTATAGCGCGTCGTGATCTGAAGCTCACGGTAGTGAGACCGCCCGCCGCTCATAAGGACCAAATAGCCGGTGCCGCCGTCTCCTCCAACGGGCTCGACCAGATGCTCGCGTCGCCCCTCCCGCTGGTGATAGCCCAGTCGTACCATGAGTCGTCCCGTGACCTCTCGATCTATCTCCAGGCTCCAGGCGAGACTGTAGGGAGTTTCAACCCGACCTCCATCAATGCGATGAAGAAAAGCACGGGGACCGTCCACGATGGTTTGTCCGTCGGGCGCGAATCGGGTAACTATTCGGTGTGGCATCTGGTCAAAGGTCGCCACATTCAAAGGGATCTTGTCGAAGAAGATGCCGAATCCTCCCCGAATTGCCGTGTGCCCGGCGTGCCAGGGAACAATCACAAACCCAAGACGGGGAGCGAAATTCTCCTGCCGGGCAACACCATCACGTTCATAGCGTAGACCGAGATCGAGCGTAAGCCGTGGCGTCACCAACCACTTATCCTGGATGAAGGCGCTCAGTTCCGTATTGTTTCGTCCAACTCGAGCGGGATGGCTGAACTCAATTCCCTCCGCCAGCGTTCGATCCTCCCTCAGGATACGCACCAGATTGTTGACGATCCTGCCCCGGTAGGTACTGCGACTGACATCCAACCCGAGTTTCAGATTGTGCTGGCCGGACCACATTTTCGGCGCCAGGTGGTATACCTGGTACCACTGGTAGCGGAAGCTCTCCCGATCCTGCCGGTTGAAAAAGCCCCCGAAATTCCCTTCCGGGAAGAGGGTCATCGGTTCTTCCGCGTTGGGGAACACATTCGCATCATATTGCTTGAGGCTAAGAAGGGACTCAAGGAGCGATCCGCTGGAAAAAATAGCTCGATCCAGGATGGCCAGATTGAACCCGCGTTGCTTGAAATTGGGCGTCACCGGCTGTGGGTTGAATGTATTCAGATTGACAAACTGGTTCTTCTGGGGATAGAGCGAGAGGGTGATGGTCGCCTCATTGTTTGGCGTCAGTCGGAGAGTAAAATGACTGAACGAGTCGAAACTTTCCAGGACCGTATCATTTTTCAATGGAGGAAGGCTTTCGATTTCCGTGCGGACGAACCGGTATTCGAAGCTTTGAGCCAGGCTGAGCCGATTCTTCACCAGGGGTCCGCCGAAAAACAACCGGGGGGTGAATGCTTCGATGCCTACGATCTTATCTCCTCGGTGCCGAAGTCGGGGGAGGATACTTTGAATTTTAAATTCCCACCGATCCCCACTCGATCGGGTAGATACGGCCGTCACGGCCCCGGTGAAGCGACCATATTCCGCGGCATAAGGACTTGAGAGGACCTGCACATCCTCAATCGCATCAACCGGCAGATTGATGGCGAATGAGCCCGTCACCGGATCCGTTACGTTGGCGCTATTGACGAGGTAACCGCTTTGGCTCACCCGCGCTCCTTTGATGTTGATGAGCCCATCAGGACCCCGCACGACGCCGGGCAAAAGCGGCAGCGCATCCTGGAACCGTTCGTTCACAAGCGGCGCATTTTGCAACGTGCGCTCCTGGACGATCCCTGGCGTCGTTGATTCCGTTCGATTGACGGTCTCGGCCTCCGGGGTGACGGTCACTTCACCGGTAATCGGTGCCGGCTCCAGCTCGACGCGGACTTCCGCGACACCCCCGGGCGTGATCGTTACGGAATGAGTCGCCGATGTGAACCCTTCCATCTCAACTCTCAGCCGGTAGTTCCCCCCGGGGAGATTGTCCAGCAGGAATTCCCCTCGCTGGTCCGTTGAGGTCGTCAGCGATACTCCCAGATCCTCTCTCTGCAGGGTGATCCGTGCACCGACCAGATAGACCGACTGGCCATCGGATCCTCGACTCGTAACGATTCCATGAAGCTTCCCGATCTGAAATGCATCCGCCAAAGTTATGTTTACGAGGACGATCACAATGGCCGAAGCGAGGCAGATGAGGAAGTTCCTTGCATGGCATGAAGGCATCACTTGCATCTCCTTCTCCTTCCCAACTCAATCCTTCTCGTCCCCACGACACCTCCCTGTTGGGTTCCAGGAGCAGGCCCCTTGCGAAGCCGACAACAGCAATATTCTCACCGAAGAGGTCTCGAGGCACAAGGGAGAGTCTCCCTCCCTCGTCGCCTACCGGGCAAATCAAAGTCATGTGCGGTGAGATGTACCCCCCTTCGACTCGCGTGGGATAATCTCGCCGGCTATGCAGCAAAACTTTCCTCGGGGCATGGCATGCAGGTGGGATGAATAACGAGGCAAATCCTTCCCTGCCTAGCTCACTTTTCGGTAACCAGAGTACTGAAAAGTGCCTAATTGACAGTCTCTCCGTTCGCTTCTAATGTAGAAAATCGAGATGAAAGCAACGGACAAGCGGCTTCGGATACGCACGGAGCCGTCTATCCTTAACACAGGAGGAACGATGATGAGGAAGAGAGATTGGAAACTCGCATCTCTGACGATGCTTCTGGGACTTTTGCTCGTTGCTCGGAGTGGTTCCCAAATGAGCGCCGTCCGACCGGCCCTCGCCGAGCAGCCGAGTGGAGACGTCGAACGATTAACCTTGCCCGATTACCGACAATGGACGCACGTCAAAAGCATGGTGATTTTCGATGAAAAACATCCTCTCTATAAATCCTTCGGCGGAATTCATCACATCTATGTCAACGCCACAGGCGTTCGGGCCAGTCAGACTGGTGGTCAGTATCCTGACGGCAGCCAGCTCGTCTTCGTCCTCTACGAGGCGGTCAACGAGCAGGGCGCTTACGTCGCGGGGAAGAAAAAAGTTGAAGCCATCATGGTCAAAGATCGGAATCGGTTCCCCCAAACGGGAGGCTGGGGCTTCCAGGCGTTTGATCCCGAGACGCGCAAGCCGCTCATCAAGAACGCCGACGTCGCCTCGGCCTGCTTCAATTGCCACGCTGGACAAAAAGAGCGGGATTACGTCTTCTCTCAACTGGTCAAGTGAGTAGAGCCCTGATGGGGGATATGACTCCCTGGCGACATGTTGGAGGCAACCGTCAGATCAAGGGCAAAACCGCCCAGATACCCGTCTTGACAGCGAGCCGATGTGCGCTATCGTTCGCCGCGGAGGGAAAACCGGGGATCGAACAAGGGCAGCCGGGGAGTCAAATAACCCATAACCCGCAAGGGCATGGCCTGCCGGGAGAAATTGCCTGGAAGCCGCCAGGGACATCTTCGAACAAAGAAACTGCACGACGCTTCCGTCTCTGAAATTCGTCGTCGCCGCCGGGGTCGCGATCAGCACCTCCTATCAGTACTTTCACAGCTCAATGCTTTCATGGCAAGGAAGACGTACTTCCCACAATTGGCTGGGAGACTCAGCAAACGGGGTGCAAACGGAGCTGACCGCGGCCCTCCAACGCGGCAGAGATGAAGTCACGTACCTGACCAGGGCATTTCGGGCATATATTCGCCCCATCGGTCACAGTCGCGCCCTCTACCAGATCTTCCATGAAATCGAGTTTGCCAACCGACGACTTCACAGGGGATTCGACGATGGCTTGACCAAAATTTTTGCCAATTTCTACCGCGACGCCGCCCGCCAGGGTGAAACTGTGACCGCTTCATTCCGGGTTTCTGCCGTCGCCACTCTGGGCATGCTTCACTCCCTCACCTTCCAGGGGCTGATCCTCGGTTCAGACAGGGTTTCTGCCGAAGCCCTTCATGATGCCGGAGTTCTGCTTCACGGGATTGATACGGGGCGGTCGGTCCGAAGTCATTCGATCCCGTTACGGTTTACTACGTCACTGCCCGATGTAAATGAGAAGCCCCTCGACGCGGGGCGAACTGACACGTCGTAAGCTCCTCCAGGCTGACGAAAGATATTTCAGCCGGAAGGGCTTTTATCCGGCTTCCGTTACAGAACTCAACCTGCCGGGCTGGTGTTTCTAGGAACCCTCTACCTCTATTTGGCAAGACGGAGGTGCTCGACGGAAAGGGCGAATCCGGCTTCTTCATTGCCGGCAGATACGCTCGGCGCGAGCTTTTGCGACGAAGCCGTTGCCCTCACGGCAGTTCCGCCTCAACGGCCTCGGGGTTGCACGGATTGCTTCGCAGAAGCTACGCTCTAAAATACTATTTGGCTCAGGGTTTCGAGTGACCGAACGAGTGGAACTCTGAGTGCGAAGACACGAAGATCATGAAGCAAAGAAATGTGGCGGAGAGCAATTCGAGATCGTCCCGCCCCATCATCGTTTGGTTCCGACGCGACCTGCGCGCGGACGACCAGGCTGCCCTCTGGCATGCGGCTCAGGAGAATGTTCCGATCGTTTGCTTATTTATCGCCGACCAGGATTTGATCGCTGAACTTCCTTCCGATGGGGCAGCATTTAATTTCCAGGCCGCCTGCCTCCAGGACCTGGACGCTCGACTTCGGCTGCTTGGGAATCAGCTCATCATCCGATATGGGCGGCCAGACGACGTCCTGGAGCAACTTTTCCGGGAGCTTCGGCCGATCGCCCTCTACTACAATCGCGACTATGAGCCTTATGCCCGCGAACGCGACGCGCGGGCTGAGCGACTCGCTCAGAGCTTTGACGTCGAGGCCCGCTCCTTCAAGGATCACGTTCTCGTAGAGCCCTGGGAACTGGCGACGAAGGCCGGCACTCCCTATACGGTCTTCGGCCATTTCTATCGCGCCTGGGCCCGGCAATCCAAAGCCCCGCCCTACGGCATCCCGAAACATTTGCCGACCGTGCCGGGTTTGACCTCAGAGCCCTTGCCGACAGCAGAACGCTTGAAGAAATCCGTCACCATCTCGCGCTGGGCCGTAGAGCCCGGGAGCGGCGCCGCCCACAGTCAGTGGGAGCAATTTCGCGACTCCGCCTTAAGACACTACAAACAGAGACGCGACTTTCCGGCACATGATGAGGGCTCCAGTCGCCTGAGCCCCCACTTGCGCTTCGGCACCATCTCGATCCGACGCATTTACGCTGATGCCGTCGCCCTGATCGAGGACCCAAGCCTCGATGTGACGGAACGGGCATCCGCAGAACAATTCATCGCTGAGCTGGCGTGGCGCGAGTTCTTCCAGCACGTGCTCTGGCACTTCCCGCAAACCGTACAGCAGAGCTTCCAGGCGTGGGGCGATGCTTTCCCCTGGGAAAACCGCGAGGAGTACTTTCACGCCTGGTGCGAAGGGCGCACAGGGTATCCCCTGGTTGATGCCGCCATGCGGGAGCTGAACACAACGGGTTACATGCACAATCGCGCGCGGATGGTCGTCGCTTCGTTTCTGGTCAAGGACCTGCACATAGACTGGCGCTGGGGCGAGCGCTACTTCCGAAGCAAGCTCCTCGACGGGGAGCTTGCCGCTAACGTGGGCAACTGGCAGTGGTCAGCCTCCGTGGGCGTGGATGCACGACCGCTCCGGATTTTTAATCCCATCCTGCAGTCCCGACGCTACGATCCCGATGGGACATATCTTCGCCGATGGCTGCCAGAGCTGCAGCGCCTTCCCGCAGAGCATATACACGATCCCTGGTCCATGAGCCCTCTGGAGCAAGAGCATCACGGCCTGCGAATAGGCGTAGATTACCCTCGGCTCATCGTCAATCACATGGAGCGAAAACGCCGGTTCGAAGAGATCTACAGGCAGCTCACACGAAGCGAGAGATCCAGAATGTCTCGCCCTCGCTGAGAGCGCCGATCGGACGATGCACCGACGACGCCTGCCAGGTAGGCGTCCTTCTCTTCACGGGGAATTGAAGAGCAAGTCAAGTCGGCGTTTTCGGTAATCGAATATGCGCTGCAACTCCTGTCTCACCCACAACCGGTGAGCGAGATTACCGATGGGGCCAAGCGGCAGTGCATAGAGCACTTCGTCCGTGATCAGCGTTCCTCCCTCTCTGGGTTCGAATCGGTGCGTGTGATGCCAGAAGCTATATGGCCCGCGCAACTGGACGTCAACGAAGCACCGCGGGGGATCATAGAGGGCAATATATGTCGTCCATCGGACGGGGATGCCAAGCAGCCGAATCCTGTAGTCAATGAGCGTCCCCATCCGCATAGGGACGGGAGATGGCGTGAGCAATTCAAATCCAAGCTCCGGAGGAGTGATTTGGGCGAGGTTTTCCGGGCGCTCAAAGAAGGGGAAGACGATGTCCACAGGTTGTTTCACCCATTGCTGGCGGAAGATCCGATGCAATTGCATAACATGTTCGCACGTTTGATTTAAACCATTGTGCCGAGCTCTCTCCACGAAGTTCACATCGGTCGAGGTCGAATGGCACCTAATCCACCGTCCACTGCGATGACCATCCCGGTGATCCAGCTCTGCGCGGGATCAAGGAGCCACTCGATGGCCGAGGCCACGTCGGATGGTTCGCCGATTCGCCCGAGCGGATGCATGGCTACCGAAGCTCTGAGCGCGCTCTCGCTGTTTGTCAGCCGAGCCGTCAGCGGTGTGCGAACCAAACCGGGAGCGACAGCGTTGAATCGAATGCCGCGAGGGGCATAGGTAGCCGCAGCCGAGCGCATCAGACCAATAAGTCCAGCCTTGGCTGCCGCAATGGCTTCGTGATTGGCTAAGCCCACGTGCGAGACAACGGAAGAAACCAGGACGACGGATCCGCCAGTTTGCATCATGGCGCGCGCCGCCGCGCGGACAACGAAGAACGCCGAGGTCAGATTCGTCTCCAGCGTCCCGGCCCACTCGACGTCGCTCGTCAGGTGAGCCGGCTTAAGCAACAACGAGCCGACACAGTGAACGACGCCCGATATTGGCCCCCGGGCACGGATCGCTTCGGCGAAGAAATGCTCGACCTGATCGGATCGAGTCGCATCCACGACAACAGCATGGGCGTCCAGCTCTTCAGCCAGTTTCACCAAATTGGTTTCGCTGCGGGCGCCGATCGTCAGCCGCGCGCCTTTAACTGCCAGCCTCCGGCACAGCTCCGAGCCAATCCCGCCGGTCGCGCCGAGCACAACGTAATGACGCGGATCGGTCACAGATTCATCCTCCAGATGGCGAAATTCAAAGCGGCGGCGAAACTGACCCACGCCAGATAAGGGACCATGAGCCAGCCCGCCACTGAAGAGACGCGCCAGAAGGAAATCGCCGTCAAAAGAATCATCACCCAGAGCGCAAGGATCTCGGCCAGCGCCGCTGCCGGATTGCGAAGCCCGAAGAA